>JAIOHV010000154.1 GCA_019912885.1 bacterium | reverse complement strand
ACGAAACCTTCCGCCGCGCGATCGCGTGGTTCGGACGATTCGCCGATGAGTATGCGGCGTCGATCGCGCTGTTCGACTCCGGGCGCCGCCTCGATCCTCGCTTCCCTCGACGAGGCCATCGCCGCGTACGAAGCGCGATCGTGAATTTTCAACACAAACGCACCAAGGGCACGAAGGAAATTTCGGCCACACGAAAAATTGGCCTTGGTGTTCTTTGTGCTATTCGTGCCTTTGTGTTGAATTGCGATTCCGCGATTCTGCGATTCCATTCGCAATTCCCAATTCCCCATTCCCAATTACAAAATGCGCTTGACCAATGGCGCGCGAACCCGTTTGATAGGGTGAAGCCCGCCGCGCCGATCGGCGACATCGTTCGCCGTCGCGTTTGCCGCCGCTTTTTGGAGCCTCGCGTTTGATACACGATCCGATCCGGAAATTTCACGCATGAGTCCGCACCGCCCCGACCGCGGGCATCGCGATCGCGCACCCCGCGCGGATCGCGAGGGTTTTTCGTCGGAGTTTTTCAAGCTCGATCTGCCCGAGGACGTGAAGGCGGGCATTCATGACGCGGGTTTCGCGGAGATGACGCCCGTGCAGCGCGAGTCGATGCCGCAACTTCTGCGCGGCGAGGACCTGATCGGCCAGGCGCAGACGGGCACGGGCAAGACCGCGTGTTTTCTGCTGACGATCTTCACGCGAGCGCTGCGCGACATCCGCCCGCGCGAGAAAGACCCCATCGCGCTCATCCTTTCGCCGACGCGCGAGCTTGCGATCCAGACCTACAAGGAAGCGCTGACGCTCGGCAAATACGTCGATCTGCGTTTCGGGCTGTTTTACGGCGGCGAGGACTACCGCAAGCAGGAGCAACACCTCGCGGCCGGGGTCGATGTGGCGGTCGGCACCCCGGGGCGCCTGCTTGATTTTGTGCGGAAAGGCCGGCTGCGTCTTGGCGATGTGCGCCTGCTCGTGATCGACGAAGCCGACCGCCTGCTCGACCTCGGATTCTACGAGGAGATGACCGCGATCCTGAAGCGGCTGCCGCCGAAGGACGAGCGTCAGTCGATGATGTTCTCCGCCACATTCGACCAACGCGCGCAGCGGCTGGCCCGCCAATACATGCGCGCGCCGTCGTTTATCGAGATCGAGCCCGAGAACCTGACGGCCGAGGGCATCGACGAAACGCTCTTTCACGTCGACAAGGAGCGGAAGTTCGAGCTTCTGCTCGGTCTTCTGGAGCGCGAGCCGGTTCCGCGCGGGCTGATCTTCACGAACATGAAGATCTCCGCGGCGTACGTCGCCGAGCGGCTGCGGCGCAACGGCTACAGCGTGGAGCTTCTGACGGGCGACCTGCCGCAAAACCGCCGCACGCGCGTGCTCGATTCGTTCCGCAAGGGCGAGGTGGCGCTTCTGGTCGCGTCGGACGTGGCCAGCCGCGGCCTTCACGTCGAGGACGTGTCGCACGTTTTCAATTACGACGTGCCGCAGGACCCGGAAGACTACGTCCACCGCATCGGGCGCACGGCGCGCGCGGGCAAGACGGGCAAGGCGTACACGCTGGCGTGCGACGAATACGTCTACAACCTTCCCGCGATCGAGGCGTATCTCAAGCGCCGCGTGCCGTTTGTCCTTCCGCACGAAGAGGAATTCGGGCACGACAAAACGGAAGGCTTCGGGAGTCTTCGCGATTTCGCGCGGCGCGAAAGGCGCCGGCAGCGCGAAGCCGGCGGCGACGACCGTGGCGGCGCCCGCCGCCGCCCCACGGGAAAATATCCCGAACGCGCCCGCACGCCGCGCGTGCCGCCGGGCCGTCCGCCCAAGCGCCCGGCGCCAGGCGTCGCGGTCGCGAGATCCGACGCGCCGTCGAATCCGGGTCCGCCAGGCGAAGCCGGCGAAAAGAAAAAGCGCCGGCGACGCGGCGGACGGAATCGAAAAGGCGCACCGGCCGCGACGGAATGAACCGGCACGGCGATCAGAGCCGCAAGCGTCAGCGCGCGGGCTGATACGCGGACCACAGCCCAATTTTATCAGCAGATTCCGCGGCGGGCGGGACGTCCGCGGTTCCGGACAACGTGGATCGCGCCTGCGATGGGCATTTATCCATCGTGTCTATCCGGTCCATCGTGACCAACGGGTCCATCGTGACCAACGGGTCCATCGCGCCCACGAGCGCACCCAAAAAAACGGCGTACCATTCGGCACGCCGTCGTGGAGTCATCCTTGGCCGTGCCGCCGGAAGGATCCGGAATCCGGCGGCGCGGCGCGTGACCGGCTAGTGCATCTGCACGAGACCGGGTTCGTCCTTGATGATGATCTTGCGCTCGTTGATATCGATGAAACCCTCCCGGCGGAAATCGCCGAGCGTGAGGCTGACCGTCTCGCGGGAGCTGCCGATCAGATTGGCGAGATCCTGGTGCGTGATCTTGATGCGAAGCATCTTTCCGCGGCTGTCGCGGATGCCGTATTCGTTCGACAGGCGAAGGAGCAGGTTCGCGAGGCGCTCGCGCACGCCCTTGTACAGGAAGTTCTCCATGTTCTTTTCGGCTTCGCGCCGCCTCTCGCCGATGATCTTGGCGAGGCGATAGGTGATCGCCGGACGCCGCTTGATGAGCTGCAGCAGCTCGGGTTTGCGGATGACGATGATGTTCGTGTCGTCCAGCGCCTCGGCGAACGTGTCGCGCGGGGCGTCCTCGAGAAACGCCATCTCGCCGAAGACGTCTCCGGTCTTCAGAAGGT
Organism: bacterium; assembly: GCA_019912885.1. Taxonomy (NCBI): domain Bacteria; species bacterium. Next base: position 26,780 of record JAIOHV010000154.1, on the reverse strand, counting down.
TCAGGATGATTTCGCGGCCGTCTTCGGTGATCTTGCTGATCTTCACGCGGCCGGAGCGAATGAGGAAAATGGCGTCGGAAGGATCGCCGGGGCGATAGGCGACCTGCTTCTTGCGGACGAACATAAGCTGGCCCGCGCGTTCGAGGTCGGCGGCATCTCCATCAAAAAGACCTGCGAAAATCGGAATCGTTGCAAGAAACTCAACATTGTTTTTCATGGACGTTCGTTGCCTCCATCGGTCGGAAAAGGTTGGGACGGATCGGACCCTTTTTTCGTAACGACTCCCCCACTCAGGGCCGTTTTTACCCCGTAATGGCCCCCACAGTCCATGATCTATGTCATATTCCGAACAGTTTTCGGGTGACGCGGCTCACCAGCCGAAATTCACGCAAAACCGTGTCCAAAGCCAATCCGGCTTGCGAATCCCGCGTCGTTCCTGTTTGAATGCGGCTCCCGATGCCCGAATCGAAACCGACCATCGCTTATCAACGCGGCCTGGACGCCTTCGCGCGCGGCGATTTCGCCGAGGCCGAGCGCCATCTGCTTGTCGCGCTACCGGAACACCAGGACTACGCGAACATCTACGCGATGCTGGGCGCGATCCAGCACCTGAAAGGCCGGTTCGGCGACACGATCAAACTTCTGGCCAAGGCGCTCGAGATCAACCCGAACTACACCGAGGCCAAGGTCAACCTCATGGTCCTCTTGCAGGACCTGGGCCGCTACGACCGATCGCACAAAATCCTGAAAGACCTTCAACGCGGCGAGGACGCCCTGCCGCAGTCGCCCGATCCGCTTTCGCGAAACCGCCTGGCAAACGCGCACGCCGTGACCGGCGACATGTACATGGCGATCGACGTTTACGACGCCGCGATCCGAAGCTACGAGGCGGCGCTCGCGCTGCGTCCGAGTTACATCGACATCCGGCTCAAGCTCGCGCGCGCCTTCCACGCCGCGGGCGATCTGCAAAACGCGGAGATCCAGTGCCGCACATGCCTGTCCGCGTTTCCGGAGATGAACGAGGCGCGCGTCTACCTGGGCACGCTGCTCGAGGCGCAGGGACGCCGCGACGACGCGATCGAGGCCTGGCGGCAGGTGCTCGCCCTGGAGCCCGCGAACGACGAGGCGCTCCGCTACATGCAAAGCGTCGGCGCGCCCCTGCCGGATGAGGCGGATCGAGGATCGAGGATCGAGGATTGAGTTGGATCGCAACGCGGCACGCGATTTCCCTTTCCACGCCCCGATGAAATTGGCGCCGCGTGCGCCGGCGCCCTTCCCCTTTTAGCGCGCGGACTTCATGAACGTGCCGTCCACGTCGATTTTCCCGAGATATTCGACCGTGGCGTTGCGCGTCGCGACGCCCTCGAACTCGTAGTACCAGAGGTAAACGCTGCGTCCGTCGGGGCTGTGCGTGCTGAAGTGGTTTTTCCCGCTGACGATGTCCGCGCGAGCGTCGCGTGGCGTCACGAGTTGAAGCGCGCCGAGGCGGATCGCGATATCCGCGGCGAGAAGCAGCGCTAAAATCACGAGCAAGGCGTACAGCTTTCGGGCATCGGGCATGTTGAGCCTCCGTAATTGGGGTGTTGCGTCGAATCGCGCGTGAAATACCACATTCTTGCAATTGCCTTCGACACTCGTCACTCGTCACTCGCCGCGGACTCCACCCACGTGTGATCGACGTACGCGCGCACGCCGTCGGCGTAGAGCACGGCATTGCGCAGTTTGGCGGCCGACGCCGCGTTCGGAACCGGCGCGGCGAGGACCACGACGCCCATGTGAACGACGATCTCGGCGTCGCCAAGACGAACGAGTCCCGTGCGCGCGACGCGCTTTTTCACCGCGTCCTCGATCTGTTTGTCGCGCACCACATCGCCAAGCGCGCGGGGATCGCCGGTAGCCCACGCGGGTTTCGGCGACGGCTTCACGATCAGGCGATCGACAACGGCGCCGCGCACGCCGGGCGTGGTGCGCGCGACCGCGAGCACGAGGTTGCGCTCGGCGATCGACTCCACGCGCCCGCGCACGACGACGCGGCCGCCGTGCACCGCGACGGCGACAAGGCGCGGATTCACGGTGCGCGTCTGCTCGAATCCGTCCCGCATGCGACGCACGATTTCCTCGTCGGAAACGGGAATCGGATTTCTCGCGTCGCGCACGACGATTGGCGGCGCCGCCGCGTTTTCGGTCTCGGGGGCGCCGCCGGTGGAGACGCAGGATGCGCAAAATAAAAACAACAAGGCGACGGCCGCGACGTACGTTGGGCGGAAACGATTCGCGCCGGCACGGCCGCTTTTGGCTCGATCCCCAATCCTCAATCCTCGATCCTCGATCCTCGCGCCGATTCAAGCAGCATCGCCGGCAAGCCGCGCCCCAAATCGGCCATCGCGTCGCCGACGGATTTTCCGCCAAGCGCGAAGTCGGCGATGATCTTTCGCGCGGACGGGGAGCGCGAGGCCATGCCGAACCCCGCGCGCAAAAACCACCCGCGATAAAAGGCGCGCCGCCACGCCGCGGCGCTGTGCAGTTCGGGCAGGATGCTCTCGGCGATGAGCGGGTAGTAGCGTTTGGGGGCGCCCTGGGCGATCGCCCGATGCAACAGCTTCGCGGAATGAAGCGCGTGGCGGATGCCCTCGCTCGTGACGGGATCGCAGAGCCCCGCGGAATCGCCGATGAGCGCGACGCCCTCGGCCTGGTATTTCCGGTTCCAGAACGTGCCCGCGGCAAGGCAAGGGCACGGCGCGGCGTACGGGATGGCGTCGCCAAGAGCCACATCGCGAAATCGGTCGTGCAAATAACCCCGCAGCAGGCCGCGCGCGTCGTCGCGCGAGATCGTGCCGCGTCCCCACACGATGCCGAACGAAACGTCGTTTGGGCGCGGAAACCACCAGGCGTATCCGGCGACGCCGGGAAAAAAGCGGATGTCCACCACCGGCTCGAACGTGCCCGGGATGAACCACCCCGTTGTCAGCACGGATTCCGTCGATTCACTTTCGCCGCGCACGAGGCGCCGGACGGGGCAAGACGCGCCGCCCGCGCCGACAAGGAAGTCCGCCTCGATGTCGCCGTTGACGAACCATCGCCCGTCGCGCCGCGCGAAGGTGCGCGCGCGATCGATGTGAAGGCGCGCGCCGGCGTCGACGGCCTTTTGCCGCAGCGCGGAGTCGAAATCGTGCCGGCGATAGTTGCGCAGCGGCGGGTCGAGCGCGGTCATCGACTCGCGCCCGCCGGGGGAGGTCGCTCGAAGGCGCGTGATGGCGGCATACGGGACGCCGAGATCGTCGAGCTCCGGGACGATGTCGATTGTCGATGCGGTGACGCCGCCGCCGCACGCCTTGTCCGCGTCGGGGCGCGACTCGATAAGATCAACCTCGTAGCCGTCGCGCGCGAGCAGCCACGCGAGCAGCGCGCCGCCGGGGCCGCCGCCGACGATCGCGACGCGGCGAATCTCGGACGACCCCGTGTGTACCGGAACGGACGCACCCGCTCCCTTACGGTCGCGGCTCTGATCGTCGCGCGCGGCGTCGCTCACTTCGTGCCTCCCGCGGCCTGGAATTTTTTTGTCTTCGGAATTGACACGGGATATTGATGCCCCTTGAGCGAGACATCCTCGGTCCGGATCGGCGACACGACAATGGGCACTGGCGGACCGGCGTGCGGCCCGCAATGAACGCGGTAACGGGTGTAGGTTTCCACGCGCCGGCCTCGCGCATCGGTCATGTCCCACTCCACCTCGTAGCGGCCCGGCCCGCGCTCGGGCTCGACGATGGTGCGTACCACGCCGCGGCCAAGATCGGCGATTTCGATTCTCGGAACGCACGTTTGCGGAATGTCGTAGGGCAGCACGAGCCGTTCCTTGTCATCCGTCATGCGCACGGGCGTTTTCGCGATAACGACCGCCGGGCCGATGGCGCGCGAGCCCGCCGCGTTGACCTCTTCGAGAAGATAGCAGGTCACGACGCCGCGCGTCGAAAGCGCGTCGTCGCGAAAGACCGTCTCGCCCGGCGCATACAACTCGTCGCCGATCCGTTCGTAGTTCCGCGGATCGCCGTCGGCCTCGTTGCCGAAACGCCGCCAAAGGCGAAAGCCTTTCGTGCCGCCGCCGGATGCGCCGTTGAACGACACCTCGACCGCGTCGCCGAAATCCGTTGCCGCGAACTCGTCCACGCGCGCCCAGTCCGGGTGCGCCAGAAAGATCGGGCTCGACACCGCCCACGCGCCGTCGGCCTGCGTCACGCGCACGTGATACCAGGATGGGCGGTCGAAATTTTTGTCGACCCACTCGACATGCGCGGCGCGCGTTTCGCCCGCCTGCTTGTGGCGGTGTGCGAATGAGCCATCTCGATGGATATCGATCGACCGGATCGGCGCCGTGCCCGCCGCGTCGATCGTGATCTTGCCGTCGAATGCCGTCGCGGGCGTGTCGCCGGGGCGCTTGCCGTCGATGTCGACCGATAACAGGATTCGCGCGCCGCTTGTGACGTAGGTGCGCCCGCGTTCGAGCGCGGCGAAAATCGTGCGCCGCGTCATCGCACCGGTCGTGACGGCGGTCAGCGGCCGGTCGATGAGATCGCGGAATGCGCGCGCGCCGTCGCCGAGCGCCGCGAAACCGAAACGCCAACCGCGATCGAGCGCCCGTTCGATGCCTTTTTTCAGCGTCGATCGTTCCGCGCCGTCATACACGCCGCCCGCCGCGATGCCCTGCGCGCGACGCACCAGGTGACCATCTTCGTTCGCGTACAGCACAAGCAGCACGCGCGCGTTCGATTGCCGCCCAACCTCGAGCACGTCCGACGGGCTGCCGAAGTACGCGGCGGACGCCGGCGCCCACGGCTCGGCGTCGGGAGCGTCGATCGCAAGGCGCCACGGGTCGCCGGTCCCGGCCGCGAGGCGATTGATATCGGCGTCGCAGTCCGGCGCGATCGCAGCGGCCATGTCGCCGTACGCGACGTTGTACGCCAGCAGCGGAATAAACGCGCCAAGCCGGCGCGATTCGCGGCAAAGCAGTTTTTGCTCGGCCCATCGGGCGTCATCGAGCGTCCACGCCGGATCGGTGATGGCGACAAAATCCAGCGCCGCGGGACCAGCCGCGAGGTCGAGCAAATCCCGCGCCGGAAGCGCGCCGTATCCCGCGTCGCTTTGCGCGCCGAGAAGTCCGAAGTGCGTCGCGCGGGTCGTCCTCGCGTCATCGATGGCGATGGGATTGGAGGTCACGTCCGGCAGCGCGCCGCCGAAGCTCGCGGCAAGCCAGCGATAGCCCGTCTTTTCGTACCGCCCCGCCGCGATGTTCGCCCATGCCTCGCCCGTCGCGTGGGGCGGCGGCGGATTGTAGGAATCGTCGCCCGAATCGTCGCGGATGATGACATTCAGGTCGCCGGCCGGCGCGGCAAGGTTGCCGAACGCATCGAGTACGCGAACGACCGCGCGGATGTTTTCGCCGACGCCAGCGCGCGACGGCGCGACGATTTGGGCGCGCACCGCGGGACCGGCGACGATCTCCGCATAATCCTCTGACGCGGCGCGCTCGAAATGGCCGTCGCCCGCCGCGTCGACAAGGATAAGCGGTGCGAACGACGGTTGCGCGCCTCGGGGCGCGAGCAGCGCCGGCGGCGCATCCTCGCCTTCACCCGTGCCGATGTCGACGTCGATGATCTCGCCGGCGGCGACCGCCCGCGGCATGGTGACACGTACGTACCTGTCGTAATGCGGCGCGATCCCGACGTCGACGGGCAACGCCTCGATGTCGATGCGGGCGCGCGCCAACTTCTTCGGGTTTTTATGTTCGTGAACAAACGAGTCCTGGGGAAAAAGCACGATGACCGCCCCGCCCTTGGCGAGACCGCCTTTCGGCGCGGCGTACGCGATGCGCCAAATGACGGGCGTGCCGGCGACGATCTTGCCGGTCGGAGAAATGCGCGCGGTTCCGGGCTCGACGCGCTTGTCCTTGCCGGCGCACGCGACAGAGAGCGCGAGCGCGAAGAAAACGATGACCAATGTCACGCGGAGCCGCGGAGCCGGCGGAGGGTCGCCGCGGGTCGTCCGTTGGACGCGATTCGTTCCTGTGCGTACGCGTCTTCCGGGGCCGGCCAGATCCTTCGCTTCGCTCAGGATGACAGACGCGCTCGGGATGACGGAAGCGCTCGGGACGACGGAAGCGCGCGGGATGACGGCGGCGCGCGGGATGACGGAAGTGCTCGGGCTGACGTTGCCGCGGATGTTTCGCGTTTCACTCATGTTCGAAGCCGCGCTTTTCAATCTCCATCGCCTCGCCGTCCCACGTCGCGATAACGCGCCTCGCGCCGCCGTCCGTCACCTCGCCGACGCGCGCGATCGGCACGCCCGCCTCGCGCGCGGCCTGCTTCGCCGCCGCGACGTTTTCCGGCGCGACCGTAAAGACGAGCGCGTAATCGTCCCCGCCCGTCGCGGCTCGGATGAACGCGTCGCGGTCCCGGGAGCGCCGAGCCGTCGCTCGGCCGGACTCATCTTCGTGAAAAAGCTCCGGCGCCAGCGGAATCGCGTCGAGCGCGATTCGCATCGCGACACCGCTTTGTTCGGCGATGCGTTGCGCGTCAAGCAAAAGTCCGTCGGAGATGTCCGCGCATGCCGTCGCGCCCGCGGCGGCGAGGCGGTGGCCGAGAGCGAGCAGCGGGCGCGGGCGGAGGTAATACGCGAGCAAATGGCGGAGCTGGAGCTCGGCGCTCCCAGGGGCGGCGGTCCCAAGGCCGAGCTGGAACTCGGCGTTCCCAGGGGCGGCGGTCCCGGGGGCGGCGTTTCCGGCGTCCGAAGCAGGCGGGACGCCTGCGCTCCCGGGACTGCCGCCTTCACGCAGGATACGCAGCGCCTCCATCGCGCCTCCGACATATCCCGCGACGCATACCGCGTCGCCGATGCGCGCGCCGATACGCGTCATCGGGCGCGGCGCAAAACCGATCGCCGTCACGCTGATGGCGAGTGTGGACGCGATGACCGTATCGCCGCCGGCGAGCACCGCGCCGGCGTCGGCGAGCGCGCCCGCGAATCCGTCGAGCAACTCGCCCATCCCCGCGCCGTCGATTTCGCGCGGCAGGATGACCGACAGAAGCACGAGCGGCGCGTGCGCGGGATCGACGCCGCCCGCGGCAAGGTCCGACAGCGCGCACGCGATTGCGCGATACGCCGCGTCGGCGCGCGTCATGAACGAAAGATCGAAATGCACACCGTCAACAGCGGTATCCGTCGTGACGATCGGTAATGCGCCCTTAACCGGCGCCAGCACCGCGCAGTCCGAGCCGATGCCGGTGACGAGCGACGAGCCGCGCGCGTCCGTTCCGAAGCGACGCACAAGCTCGGCGATGAAATCGGACTCGCGCGACATGCGGACATCTTAGGGAATCGCATTTCGGCGGTACACAGCGGACACGGAGAAGGCGCGGAGGACACGGCGGGGGTAAAGGCCGGCGGGCGGTGCGTCGCCCGAGTCCGCAAGCGAGGTCGCGGCGCGCGTTGTGTTTCCACTCAATCCTCAATCCGCCATCATCGATCCTCCCGCCGGATTCCTATTTTCCGCGTCCTCGTCTACATTCCGCGCCATGCCCGAAGCGAATCCCTCAATGTCGCGGCGCACCTCGCTGTTTGTCGCGGTTGTGCTGTGCGCGCAGATTGTTTTTGTCGCGCACGCCGCGCGATTCATGCCGTATTGGGTGGACGACGCTTACATCTCGTTTGCGTACGGCAAACATCTCGTCGAGTGGGGCGAGCTGATCTATCGCCCGGACGAGATGTGCGAGGGCTACACGAATTTTCTTTGGGTGATGCTCTCGGCCGGCGCTTACGCCGCTTTCGGCCAGGACGGCGTGTTGGCCGCGATGCAGTTCCTGCTGCTTGTTTGCGGCCTTGTGCTGATCCCCGCCTCGGCGCTCTTGGCGCGGCGGCTGACGGCGATCGGCCGCGAAATCCCGCTCGACGAGACGCCCGACACGCCGCCGCCGGACACGCTTCGCGCGGCGGTGGAAGCCGATTGGCCCGCGCACGCGACGGCCATCGCCATCGCGGCGACAAGCGCGTTCGCGATCTACGTCAACGCCGGGATGGAGACGCTGCTATTTCTGACGCTGATCGTCTCGGGCGCGCTGACGCTCGCACGCGCGTTTGACGACGGCCGATCCGTGGCGCCGGGACTTGCGCTGTTCACGTTGGCCGCGCTGACGCGATTTGACGGTTTTGTGCCGCTTGGCATCGCGGGGGCGTGCGTCGCCGCATCGACGCTGACGCGCTTCGGGCACGCGCGGCATCGCGAAAACCGGGCGCAGGTGGTGATGGCGCTCGGCGTCGCGGCGGCGGCCTGGGTCGCGTATTTTGCGTGGCGATGGTCGTATTACGGCGAGCTTGCGCCGAATACGTATCAGGCGAAGATGAGCGCGGCGTACGCCGCGAACCTGCGCATCGTGGGCGGGTTCGCGTACCTTGGTCAGGCCGTCCACGGCATGCAGCTCTACCTTCCTCTGGCGGCCGCGGCGTATTTCGCCGTCGCGCTTCGGGCGCGGCTTTCGGTTGTTCTCCCCGCGCTCCTTGCCGGCTGGCACCTTTTCGAGAGCGTGTGGGTCGGCGGCGACATGATGCCCGCGTACCGCTTCGTGCTTCCGGCCGTGCCGCTCGTGTTCGCAATGGGCTTCGCGGGCCTCGCGCGCGCCGCGCAACTGCCCGCGTCGATCAACGCGGCGGTCGCCGACGCGCCGCGCACGCGCGCGTGGCCGAAGATCGCCGCGGGCGTCGCGCTTGCGCTTGTCGCCGGAGTCGGGCAGTGGGTGTGGTTTCCCTTCGGCGAGAAATTCGACGCGATTCAAAAGGAGCGCCCCGGCGATCGCGAACTTTACCTGCGCGCGTTTCCCGTCACCGGCATCGGCCGCTGGCAGAATTATTACGTCGGGCGCAACACCTGGCTGGCGCGCGGGCACGAGGCGGTGGCGCGCTCGTTCGCGTCGCTTTGCACACCGGAGCGCGAGTTGGCCACGGACCTCGCGGGCGTGTTCGCGTATTTCACGGATTGCCGCGTTCTCGACACGTGGGGGCTTAATTCGATCGAGATCGCGCGGCGCGGTCGCGCGATCTACGAGGACCGCTACACGACGTTCGGCGTCGTCGCGCCGGAGGTTGTCCTCGAGCACATGCCCCACTTCCTATTGCCGTACCCGCCGATGTTCTGGCTCGAGCACCCGATGGAGCGCGCCACCGCGATTGCGCGCATCTTTCCCGGCGACGCATTCACCGGCCGGCCGGAGATGGAGAGCTACCGCGTGCTGACGGCGGCGGAAGACGGCAAGTCGTACACGTTTCTCGTTCGGAACGACACGGCGAAGGAGTTGCGGGGCGAGTGATTCGAATGGGGAATTGGGAATGCATCGCGATCCGCCGCGCAGGCGCGACGCACATGGACGTTCATTTCGTCCATTGCGAAACCACCCGCTCCCTTACGTTCGCGGCTCTGACGTTCGCGGCTCTGACGGTCGCGCCTCTGACGCGCGCGGCTCTGACGCGCGCGGCTCTGACGTTGCGACGCGACTTCGCGAAAGGCGCGGGCGCGCGACAAGCTCCCACCACAGGCCACCGAGCTGCGCGAGCGAGACGACAAGGCGCTTCACATTGAAGATCTGGCTCTTGCCGTAAACGCGGAACGTGTGCCGGACGCCGACCTCGCGGATACGCGCGCCGGCGTCGTCGAATTTGCGGCACATCTCCACGCAGATCGCGCCCGAGCGCCTTGTCAGCACGACGCGATCCAGAAACGCGCGGCGAATGAGGCGGAAGTCGCAGTCCACGTCGCGGATGGACAGGTTGAACGCGAAACGCATGAGATATTGGTAGATCGCGCCGAGCAGAATGCGGTGCGGCGGGTCGCCGCGATTGAGCTTGTAACCCTGCACGACGTCCACGTCGTCCGCCGCCTCGGGCAAAAGCAGCGCGATCTGCGCGGGATCGTACTGCGCGTCGCCGTCCGTGTAGAAAATCCAGTCCTTCGTGCATGCGGCAAAGCCGCTTGCGATCGCGCCGCCGTAGCCCCGGTTGGTGTCGTGTACCACGACGCGCAAAGGCGGGACCGACTCGGCCATACGCGTCAGCAACTCACGCGCGCCGTCGGTGCTGCCGTCATCCACCACGACGATCTCGTGCTCCACGCCCGCGTCGGTGAGGACGTAGTGCACGGCCAGCACCATGCCCGCGATCGTGCCGCGATCGTTCAGGCAGGGAAACACGCACGAGACGGACGGGGGTTTCATGGAATGTCGAACATATCACAGCTCCCGCGATTCGGGCACGAATTCCCTTGTGGAATCATCCGCCGGTAGGCTAGAAAAGCCGCAACGCCGCGGTCATCGCGGGGAACGGAGGGGGTTTGTATGAAAGGCAACGAAAAGGTCATCGAGGCGTTGGTGACGGCGCTCCAGAGCGAGCTGACGGCGATCAACCAGTATTTCGTCCACGCGGAGATGTGCTCGAACTGGGGCTACAAGCGCCTGTACAAGACGATCCGCGCGAACTCCATCGGCGAGATGGTTCACGCCGAGGAGCTGCTCGAACGCATATTCTACCTCGAAGGGCTGCCGGTCATGGAGAACCTGCACAAGATCAAGATCGGCAAGACGGTGCCCGAGCAGATCAAAAGCGATCTCGCGCTCGAAAAAGAGGCCGTGAAGTTTTACAACGACTCGATCAAGCTGTGCGTTTCGGCGGGGGACAACGGGTCCCGCGACCTGTTCCAGAAGCTGCTTTCCGATGAAGAAGGGCACGTGGACTGGCTCGAAGCGCAGCTCGAACTCATCGACCAGATGGGTCTTGCGCACTACCTGTCGACGCAGGTCAACGAGGTGTAAGAAGGCTGAAGGTCTGGCAGCCTGGAAGGCAGGAAGGCTGGACGGTCATCGCAAGTGGCAAGTGCGGCATGTGGAATGGCTCTCGCACCGGTAAGCGTCCGCAATGTCCATTCGGTCCACAACGTCCATGATGTCCATCAACGCGACCGCTTCGCCGCGAACCGCTCGCGGAATATCACATACAGAATTTTCGCGCCCGCCATCACGGTGCCACGCAACGTGCCGGTGACCTTCGACTTGTCACCGTGGCGCTTGCGGTAGCGCACATCCACCTCCGTGCAACGCAGCCTGAGCCGCGCGGCGCGCGCCTGCATTTCGACCGTCCAGCCAAAGCCGCGATCTTCCATCGCGATACAGGAAAGCGCCTTCCACGTCACCGCGCGCAGCGGACCGAGATCCGTAAAGCGCACTCCAAACAGCACGCGGATGAGAAAAGTCGCGAGCCGGTTGCCAAATCGCGCCTGCGGCAACAGCGCGCCCGGCCCCGCGAGCCGCGCGCGGCTGCCGATGACAAGGTCGTATCCTTCCGCGATTTTTTCGAGCACCGCGCGCGCGTCTTCGGGATAGTCCGAGCGGTCCGCATCGAGGAAAAGCACGACATCCGGCGGATCGGCGCTAAGCGCGGCAAGACCCGCCAGGCACGCGGCACCGTAGCCCCGATGCGGTTCAGCGACGACGATCGCGCCGTGCTCGCGTGCGATGGCCGCGGTGCCGTCGGTCGATCCGTTGTCGGCGACGATGACGCGGCCGGCGAGGTCCCGCGGAATCTCCGAAAGCACAAGCCCGATTGAGGCGGATTCGTTGAGCGCGGGGATGACGATCGCCACGCGCGTCATGGAGCGGCCGCGACGACGGAGTCGGGATCGCAATTCAACACAAACGCACGAAGGACACGAAGGACGCACAAAATGGTCTTGGTGCGCTTTGTGCTTTTTGTGCCTTCGTGTTGAAAATGCGATTCCATCACGCCGCCTGCCGGACGATGCGCGGGCATTTTTCCCAGAGGCCGGCGATGATCGGCGCGGCGCGCTGCCAGAGCGACATGCCGGCGACCCAGGTGTAGCCGAAAAGGAAAAGGACGAGAAACGGCAGCGACGCCCAAACCTCGTAGCGGATCGCGTACGAAATCGGCAACAGAAACGAAAGCCCCAGCAGCATCTCGACCACGAGGAGTCCGTCCACGGTCGGGCGATAACGCACGCGCGCCGCCGCGGCGCCGCGCGCGTCACCATGCTTCGGCGTGCGGACAAACGCGCTCGTACGGCCGGCGAGGCCCTGCAAAACCGCGCGGGCGTTGTTGGGCGCCATGCCGATGCCGAGCGCCATCAAAAGCGGCATCCGCCAGAGGACATCCCGCCACGGGCGCCCGATCTGCCGGCGCGCCTCCACGTGATAGAGGAACAGCGACGCGGAGACCGACAGGAAGAGCAGCAGGTCGAGCCACGCGATCGAGCGCCACCCCATGTGCACACGCAGCACGAGGCTCGGCCCCGCAAGCAGGCACAGCGCGCCCACGAGCAGGTACGCGAGGTTTGCGAGCAGGTGGAACGACGCCTCGAGTTTGACCGCGAACGAAAGATCCGAGCGCCACAGGCGCGGCAGGATCTTGCGCGCCGTTTCGATGGAGCCTTTCGCCCAGCGCGCCTGCTGCGTGCGGAAGGCGGAGATCAAGGCGGGCAGCTCGCCGGGCGCCTCGACGTCGATCAGATAGCGGAAGCGCCAGCCGCGCATCTGCGCGCGGTACGACAGGTCGAGGTCTTCGGTGATCGTGTCGTGCTCCCAGCCGCCCGCGTCCTCGATCGCCCGGCGCCGCCAGATACCCGCCGTCCCGTTGAAATTGAAAAAGCGCCCCGACCAGTTGCGCGCGGCGTGCTCGATGACGAAGTGTCCGTCGAGGTAAAGCGCCTGGCATGCGGTGCAAAGCGAGTCGGACTCGTTGATGTGCGTCCACCGCGTTTGCACCATGCCAACGCGCTCGTCGGTGAAATGATGGATCGTCCGCGAAAGAAAATCCGGGCGCGGCACGAAGTCGGCGTCGAACACGGCGACGAACTCGCCCGTCGCGCACGCCAGGCCGAATTGCAGCGCGCCCGCCTTGTAGCCTTCGCGGCCCGGCCGGCGGACCGCCGCGATGTTCACGCCGCGCTCGCGCAACGCGGCGACCCGCTCGTCCACGACCGCGCGCGTCTCGTCGATCGAATCGTCGAGCACCTGGATCTCGAGCTTGTCCTTCGGGTAGTCAAACGCGCACACCGCGTCGATGAGCCGCGCGGCGACGTACATCTCGTTGAAGAGCGGAAGTTGCACGGTGACGCGCGGCAGCTCGTCAAACGGCACGGGCGGCGGCGTGCGCCGATGCGCGCGGTGGCGGTGGAAAAGGTAGAGCAGCGCGTATCGGTGCGCGCCCCACACGGCCAGGCCCGCGAGCGTGGCGATGTATCCCCAGACGACGATGGCGGCGACGGTTTCGATCATGGTGTCAACGCGCGGCGCGGCTCGATGTTATACATACACGCATGGCGGCCTTCCTGAAAACGCGGCGCGCGGGTTTCGCCGCGATGGGCGCGCAAGCGCTGGCGGGCGCCTTGCTTGCGACCTGGCCGCGCATCCTCGCGCACGAAGCGGGGCTCGTCGCCGTCGCGATCGTGCTCGGCGCGGCGTGGATCGTCGCCGCGCGCGCGCTCGCTATGATCGAAGACAGGCGCGGCCTCGTGCTGATGTTCGCGATCGCGATCGCGGCGCGCGTCGCGTTTGTCGCCATGCCGCCCGCGCTCTCGGGCGATGTCTATCGCTATTTGTGGGACGGCCGTCTTTTGCGCCACGGCGTGAATCCGTACGCGCATCCGCCGTTCGAGGCGACGCGGCCGAACGATCCGCTCGCGGCGCTGGCCGGCGAACATTTCGAGGACATCAACCACAAGGCCGTGCCGACCGTCTATCCGCCGGCGGCGCAGCTTGGTTTTGCCGCCGCGGGCGCGATCGACGACGACGCCGGGACGTACAAGGCGCTCGCCGCGTTTTTTGATTTGGGCATCGGGGTTTGCGCCGCGATGGCGCTTGCCCGGCGCAAGCGGCCGCGCGGGCGCGCCGTCATCTGGCTGGCGGCGCCGATCCCCCTGTTCGAGTTCGCGGGGCACGGCCACGTTGACGTGCAGGGGGTGTTTTTTCTCGTGGCGGCGATCGTTACGCTCGAGTCCGCGCGCGAGCGTGGCGCGGCGGCGCTTTTGGCCGCGGGTCTTCTCTCGAAGTTCTATCCGCTCGTTTTTCTGCCCGCCTTTGCCGCCCGGATGACGCGTCCGCGCCTTTTGATCGGCGTCGCCGCTGCGATATTCGCCGCGTACATCCCCTTCGCGCTCGCCGGGCCGTCGCTTGTCGCCGGCCTTTTGCGTTATGCGAGCGCGTGGGAATTCAACGGATTCGCGTTCGACACGTTGCGCGGGCTTTTCGGCGGGCGCACCCCCGCCAAGCTTGTCGTCGGCGCGGCGATGATCGCGGCGATCGCGGCGTGCGTTCGGTATCGCGTGGACCTTTGGCGGACGGGCGCGGTGCTGGGGCTTGTCTTCATGCTCGGCACGCCGACGATGATGCCGTGGTATGCAGCGTGGGCGCTCGCGTTCCTGCCGCTGGCGTGGAGCCCCGCGGTCGCGTGGCTCGGCCTCACCTTGCCCCTGGCGCATATTGCGTCCGTCCGTCACGCCGCGGGCCTCGGATTCGAGACCGGCCCGTTCGTTTGGGCGATCGAATACGCCCCCGTGCCGTTTCTGATCGCGTGCGAGGCGTGGCACGCGTGGCAAACGCGCGGATCGCGTACCGGCACGGCGCCGCCCGCTCCCCGGTGATCGCGGGTCTGACGTCGCATGGATCCTTCGCCTAAAATTCCGCTGCCACCGCGCCCGCGATCGTCTGGCCGTGGGCCGTGTTGCGACCGTAGATCGTGCGCGCGTAAGAGCCTTCGAGGGAAATCGGTCCAAAGATTTTGACGCCGGCGGTGCCCTCGAGCTTGCCGAGCGCGTATTCGAGCCCGGCTTGCGGATCGCGCGTAACCGCGTCGTCGTCCGCGGTCCCGGCGGATGCGATGCCGTCGAGTTTTACCCGCGCGTACAGTTTCCATACCGACGCACCGGCTTCGGCCAGATAGCGCCACTCATCCGACGGCACATTGTCGCGGTATCGATACGCGCCCTCCAGGCCGATGTACATGGGGACCGGCCAGAGCGATCGGCCGAGGGCCAGGCGCGCCTCGAAATCGTTTTGCCCCTGCCCCGGAGGGAGTTTGGCGTCGCGGTCATACATCGCGGGCGTTTTCCAGGTGCCCTGCACGGCGGCGGCCAGCAGCTTTTCGAGGAACTGATACTTTAGGGCCACTTCGAGGTCGCCAAAACCGCCGTATTCCGCCTCGCGGTTCACCTCGTTCAGCGTTTCGGTGTCGATCACCTGCATCTTGCCGTACTGGTTCTTGTAGACGCCGTTCAGGATGAAATCGAGCTTGTCGAGCACGCCAAGCTCGCCGTAGTAGGCGACCGAAAGATCCTGGTAGTACTTGCCGTCCGGCTCGTGATCGACGATCTCGCCGTCGTCGTTGAAATCGCGCTCGGAGACGAAATAGGCGACGCCCAGGCGATGATAGCTGTGCAGGAAGCCGCGAGCCCACGCGCCCGCGAAGGCCGGCGCGGCCGACCCGGCGACCGCGGCCGCGGCGAAGGCGATAACGAGAATTCGACGCATCCACCCTCCTTCAAAACGCACCCCGCGGCGGCAAATCAAAAAAAGCCGCGTGCGCCGGCGGGGGCGTCACTTCAGATACGAAACCGCGAGCGCCGCGCCGTTCATCGCCACGTGCAGCGCGATCGGGACACGCACCGAGCCCGAATCCAGCCGCGCCAGCGCCAGGATCAGGCCGACGCCAAACAGCACGGCCATGAAAAACCAGTCGTACTGCGTGTGCATCAGCGCAAAAAACAAGGCGGTGCCGAAGACGGCGCCCTTGTTTCCGACCCGCGATTCGGCCAGGCCCGAAAACAGGAACCCTCGAAAAAACAGCTCTTCAAACACCGGCGCGATCACGACGACACCCAGGAATACGAGCGGCCAGCTCGCCACGTTTCCGAAAATTTCCTCGATGTCCGGCGGGCTGCGCTCGAGCACGGTCGCCGCCACGGCCACGACGGCGTAAAACGCGCCGAAAATCCAGAACCATCGCCACACGCGGCGCTCGCGCGCGGGACCGGTGGCGAAAACGTCGCGCCAGGGCGCGTCGGTCCAAAGACGCAGGAAGCTCAGGCACACGCCCGCGACGATCGGAAAGAAGATGAGGACGGCGACGAGCGCGAAATACCCGCGTGCGATGGCGTCGTCCGGCGGGTGGAAGAAGTGGTCGGCGAACAGGGCCGTGGTGGCGAAATGCACGATCAGCGTGCACAGGATCGCAAACAGCAGCGCGACCGAGGAGATGGCCGCGGTGTTCCAGAAGCCCGGCACGCGCGCGTCGTTGCGCCGGAAGATGATCGCCTCGATGCCGGGGTCGGTGGCGGGCGATTCCTGCATGGGTTATTCGGCGGCCTTGGCCAAGGGCAGGATGTCAGTCAGCGCGTCGAAGAGGCGATCGGCCTCGGACAGGCTTTCGTCCCCAAGATAGCTGCGCAGCGCCCAGACGGTCGCGCCGGCGGTCTTGGCGGAGCGAATGCCGAACGGCGCGTTTTCGATGACGAGCGTCTCGCGCGGGGCGACGCCGAGGATGCGCATGCCCTTCATGTACGGCTCCGGGTTCGGCTTGCCGTGCGTCACCTCGTCGCCGCAAACGGAGGCGCGGAACATCGACATCAGCGACGTCGGCAAGACGGACTCCGTTTCGTGGCGGCTGGTGCCGGTAACGAACGCGGTCAAGAGGCCCTGATCGAAAAGCGCGCGCACAACCGGTTCCGCCCCCGGGAACAGGCGCGGCTTTGCGGCCAGGCGCTTGTAGTTTTCTTCCTTTTTGGCAATCAGCGTCTCGGCACGCGCGCGCGTCGACATCAATCCTGCCCTTTTGATGATGTCCTTGGCGGTCTTCAACCCGGGCTCGCCCTCGCGCTCGTAGATCTCGTGCTCGTCGATCTCGATTCCGAGTTCCTCGCCGGCGCGCACCCACGCCTCGACGTGAAAGCCCATCGTATCCACCAGGACGCCGTCCACATCGAAGATAACGGCGACGAATTCGTCCGCGATGCGCATCACACTCCCTGCCGTTTGTCCAAATTCCGCTAACGCGACTCGCGCTTTTGCGCGGCGATTTCCTTGGCGCGTTTCAGGTCCGCGAGGCTGTCTTCGTATCGCCCCATCGCGTCGTACAGATCCGCGCGCAGTTTATAGAGTTGCGCGCTGTTCGGCGCCTTGGCGATGGCGCCGTTGTAAATATCGAGCGCCTTTTCGTTTTGATCCTGCGCCAGATACACGCCGGCCTTGGCGACCCATGCATCGAGGTAGCGGCCCTCAAGCGCGATGGAGCGGTCAAAGTCGGCGATGGCCTTGTCCCATTGCTTGCCCATCGCGTGGATCGCGCCGCGAAGATACCAGGTCTCGAAATCCTTATCGTCGTGCTTGATCGCCTCATCGAAGGCCAAAAGCGCTTCCGCTTCGCGGTTTTGCGCGGAAAGCACCATGCCGAGAACCTTCTGCGCGCGAGGCCCCGGCTCGACGGCGGCGATCTTGCGCGCCGATTTTTCCGCGTCGTTGGCGCGGCCAAGCTCAAGCTCGGCCATGGCGCGCTCGAACCACGCCTCGCTCGAATCGGGCGCAAGCTCGGTGGCCTTCGCGTAATCCGCGAGGCCGCGGTCGGTCTCGCCGCGCATCTGGAACATTTTTCCCCGGCGCAGATAGCAGCTTGAAAAATTCGGCGCGAGGCGCACGCAATGGTCCAGGTCGATCCGCGCGCTCGCCAGATCGTTGCGCACAAGCGCGAGGCCCCCTCGCCCGAGATAGGCCTTGGCGTTTTCCGAATCCAGCTCGATCGCGCGGGCGTAGTCCTTTTCGGCCGCCTCGCCGCGTCCGATGCGCAGGCGTACCTCGCCGCGCGCGATGTGGTACTCCGAGTTCTCCGGCTCGTAGCCGATCGCGGAATCCAGGTCGCGGATCGCGTCGTCGTATCGTCCCAGCGCCATGTAGATCGCGCCGCGCGCGTAATAAAGCTCGCCGCTCGGGGCGGTTGCGATGGCCTCGCCGGCGATGCGCTCGGCGTCCTTCGGCTTGCCCAACTGCAGCATCACCACGGCCTTGTGGCCAAGCGCCTCCGCATATTTCGGGTCAATCGAAAGCGCCTTGTCGAGATGTTTTATCGCCTCCTCGACCTTGCCCGTCGCGCTCGATGCCTTGCCGAGCAGGAAGTAATAGTCCTCGTCGAGCGTCTCGCCGGATTGCTCCTGCGCCTTCAGAAGCGTCATCGCGCCGGGAAAATCGCCGGTGGCGAGCTTGTATTCGACCTCGGCCTTCCAACCGATGAATTCGCGCGCCCCGGCCGGCGCGGCGAAAAGCGCCAAAGCGAAAAACGCCGCGGCAAACGCGGCCGCGAAGACGCGCGGATTTGGGATATCGAAGGCTCGGTCGTGATGTTTCATGGGCGTGCTCAAGGAAGCGGCTTTGTAGCGCGCGGGCGTTCGCGGGGTCAAGGAAGCGCGGCCAATCGACCGCGTCCATCATGTCCATAATGTCCATCTTGTCCATGACGCACACCGCGCGCCTGCCCCCCGGGACCGCAGGCGGCCCGCCCGTTTAGGTCCGGGAGCGCAGGCGTCCCGCCCCTTTAGGTCCGGGAGCGCAGGCGTCCCGCCTGCTTTGGCTGCGATGTTCAAACCGCGTCTTCCCGGCGCACCGGAAATACCACCCCGACCCCTTGACGCGAACGGGCTTCTCCCCGGGACCGCAGGTGTCCTCACCTGCTTCGAAAACGACATCGAAATCAAAACGGCTGCGCCGAGCACGCAAACGCGTTTACGATAAGCGCGTGACCAAAGCTCAGCCTCCGATCGAACCCGCCGCCGTTATCGCCGCGCTCGACGACGCTCGGTCGCGCGCGTCGTTCGATGCGCCCGCGATCGACGCCGCGCGCCTGGCCGCGTTCGTCGCCGAGCTTTTCCTGTGGAACGCGAGATCGAATCTCATCCGCGTCGCGAGCGCGGAGGAACTGGCGATTCGCCACGTGCTCGATTCGCTCATCGGTGCGCCGCTCCTTCCACACGGCGCGCGCGTGGCGGATATCGGCGCGGGGGGTGGGTTTCCCGGCGTGATTCTCGCGCTCGCGAGGGAAGATATCCGCGTCGTCGCGATCGAGAGCGTGGCGAAGAAGGCGGCGTTTTTGAATCATGTGCGCCGCACGCTGTCGATTGCGAATTTCGAGGTCGTGTCACAGCGAGCGGAGAGCGTCGATGCGCAATCGTTTGACGCGGCCGTCACGCGCGCGGCGGCGCCGCTTGGCGAAATCGTCCCGATCGCAAAGCGGCTCGTTCGCGCCGGCGGCGCCGCTTGGTTCTGGACGACGCCGGAGGATGCCGCGGCGTTCGGCGGCGTCGAGATCGCGCTACGCTACACGCTGCCGGGGCAGACGCGCGAAAGGGTCATTGCGCGAGTTGGATGTTGATTGAGGGTGTTTTCGGCGCGCGTTTCGAAGCAGGTGAGGACACCTGCGGTCCCGGGGAGCGGCCCGTTCGCGTCAAGGGGTCGGGGCGGTATTTCAGGTGCGTCGGGAATAGAGCGTTGTAGGAGCGCCCTTCCAGGGCGCGATCGAAGCGGGCGACCCGCAGTCTGCTGTCCGCAGCCTCCTTTGCGACGACCTTCCAGTCTTTCAGTCTTTCAGCCTTCCAGTCTATTCCATCAGGCACGGACACGAAGCAGGCGGGCCGCCTGCGTTCCCAGGTCAAAGATGCGTGATGACTTCGCGCCTCAAAATATCGAGAGCCCAGAAGGTCGCGAGCTTGCGGATGAAGTCGCGGCGGCCGGGGAACTTGCGCACGTACGCGCGCGTTTCGGTTGGTGTGGCAAGGGCGATGTGCACGGTGCCCACGGGCTTTTCGGACGAGCCGCCGCCGGGGCCGGCGATGCCGGTGACGGCGATCGCGAAGTCGGCGCCCGCGCGGGCTCGGGCGCCTTCGGCCATCTGGCACGCGGTTTGTTCCGAAACGGCGCCATGCGTCTCGAGCGTTTCGGCGCTGACGCCGAGCGCGCGTATCTTCGCCGCGTTCGCGTAGGTCACAAACCCTGCCACGAAATACGCCGACGATCCGGGGATGTCGGTCAGCGCCGCGGCGATCATGCCGCCGGTGCAGCTTTCCGCGGTCGCGACGGTCTTGCCGGTCCGGGTCAGAAAATCCGCAACGGTCTCCGCCAGATCGCGTCCGTCCTCGCTATAGATTTTGTCGCCGAGGACGAAGCGAAGGTGATCGCGCGCCTTCGCGACGCGGCGCTCGGCCTCGTCCTGCGTGTCGGCGCGCGCGGCGAGCGTCAGTTTGATCTCCGGAAAATTCGCGCCGTACACCAGCATCACGCCGGATTCGGGCGTCGGCCAGTCCGCGAGCTTCGCGCCGATCTCGGACTCCGCGGCGCCGAACACGCGCAGCATGCGGCTTGCGACGTGCGTCGAGGGGTTGTGCGACGATAGCCAGGGCAGGACGTACATTTCCGTCATGCGTTCTTGCTCGACGGGCACACCGGGCAAAAAGACCGCCTCGCCCGCCTCGCCGACGCACCGGAATCCGTCCGCGGTGCCGACGGGGTTTTGCCAAACCTCCGCGCCCTCGGGGAATTGCGCCTGGCGTACGTTGATCTCGGGCATCTCGCGCCCGCGCGCCTCCCAGAACGCGCGCAGGCGAGCCAGTGACGGGTTGCTCGTGACGATCGGTTTTTCGAAAACGCGCGCGGCGGCAAAGCGCGTGCGGTCGTCGTCCGTCGGCCCGAGGCCGCCGGTGACGATCACAAGCGGCGTGCGGGAAAGCGCGTCGGCGAGCGCGCGGACGATGTCGTCCTGATCGTCGCCGACCGCCGTGATGCGCCGGACGAGATAACCCACCGACGCGACGCGTTGCGCGATGTGGGCGGAGTTTGTATCGACGGTGCGGCCGGAGATGAGTTCCTCGCCGGTTGCGAGAATCTCGCAATGAAAGCGCGGCGCGGCTTCGGCGGTCACGCGCGTCCCTCCACGCCGAGGTCATCCGTCTCGCCGAGCGTGAAGCATGTTTCGGACAGCGGCACGTCGTCGCGCTTGACGTTGGTGTGCATCACCATGTCGCCGCAGAGCATGGACACCCCGAACCAGTAGCGCTCGTTGCGGTAGTGATGCAGGCGGTGGTTCATCCAGATGCGCCGGTAGAATTTGCTTTTGGGCTGATAGGTCGTGTGCACGAGATAGTGCATCCACTCGTAATTCGTCGCCAGCGCGAAGTACGCCGCAAGACCGGTGAACGCAAGCGGCGTGGGCGCGAAGACGTTCCACAGCACGGTGT
Source organism: bacterium (assembly GCA_019912885.1). Taxonomy (NCBI): domain Bacteria; species bacterium. The sequence continues at coordinate 5,470 of JAIOHV010000154.1, read as the reverse complement.
TGAGGACGATGCCCTGGATGATGATCTTTCGCGGAATGCCGATGAGGTAATAGTCCTTCGGGTCGCGGTGATGAGCGCGGTGCTTGCGCGCGAACAGCGGGTCGATGCGCCGGCCGGCGATGACGCGCGGCTTGAAGTGCAACAGATAGACGTGGATCAACCACTCCTGCATCGGCCACGCCGCGAGGATGACAAGCGGGATGACGAGATCTCCCCACGCCGGCGGGCCGAGAAAAAGGCGCACGGCGAAGGCGACAAGCGCCGCGCTCGCCAGCCATCGGGCGCTTTCCATGCGCAGGAACCACTTGACAGCGACACCCAGCGGGATCGCGTGGCCATAGGTCGGCTCCCCGCGCGCCGCGCCGGATGAAAATTCGCCGGGAGGAATCGTTTCGGTTGCCATACGCGAAGTTTAGCGCCAACGACCGGGATGCGGAACGATGTCCATTTTGGAAGCGGGATCGCCCACATTCCGGCTCATTTCCCGACTTCCGCCACCCTCGCGCCGCGTTCCTGACCCGCGAAGATCTTCCGGCGCCTCAGACTTCCGGCTTCGTCAATTTCTCCGCGGCTCCCTCCGCCGCGTGCAGGCGTGCGCCCATGACGACGACGTGCAGGGCGGCGATGATCCACATCGGCCCCATGATGTGGACCCAGATGCCAAGGCGCGACAGAAGCAGTTGCGCAACGAGAAAGACGATCAGCGCGAGCATCGGCCCGATCAGGAGTGCGACCGCGGACCAGGAGCGCGCCACGACAATGCCCATCAGCACCGCGATCGCGGCCATGAGCGCCACCTCGAGCGCGCGGATGAGGCCGTCGCGCCACAGAAAACCGTGAAACAGCGCGTTCGAAACGGCCGTCGCGTGCAGCGCCACGCCGGGAAGATCGGGTTGGAACATGTTGCCGAACAGGTCGTTGGACTCGTCGCCCGACACGCCGACCAGGATAATCGAATCGCGCGCGAAGCTCGCGGGCACGCTGTTTGACACGGCGGATTCGAAGCTCATGTGCGCGAAGGCGTCCTGCGTTCCGTAGTGGTTGAACCACAGGTAGCCCGCCTTGTCCGTGCGCAGCGTCAGGCCGCGGCGAAGCGCGATTTCGCTCAACAAGCCGGGGACGTGCGGCGCCTCGCGGCCGTCGCGCATGTAAACCCGCGCGATCGAAAGGCCGAACGGATAGTGAAGGCGATTGTCGTGGATGAGCGCCGCGGGAATCTTGCGCGCCATGTGCACGGGGTCGGAGATCGTCGTGAAAAATCCCGTCGCGGCGGCATGGCGGGTGATGCGCCGATCGGGCGCGACCGCGTTTTCCGGAATGCGCGCGAGCGGAAAGTCGTCGTCGTCACGCGGGTTCGTCACGTCAAGCAGCGCGCGCCGCCCCATGGCCTCGGGCAGCGCGAGGCGACCGTGCGGGACGCGAAACTCCCAGTTGAAACCGATGACGACGTTGCCGCATTCCTCGACGGCTTGCGCGAGCGCGCGCCGGGAGCGATCCGCGCCGTTCCCGTCGCCGGGCACGAAAAACAGATCGAGGCCGATGACCGCCGCGCCCTTTTCGCAAAGATCGTCGAGCACGGCCGCAAGCCCGAAGCGCATGTGTTCGTTCATCCCGTAACGCACGCGGCTTTCCGAATCGATGAGGATGAGCTTGACCGTGTCGTCGGCGCTTTTCGGTCCGCGCAACAGCGTGCGCCAATCCAGGAGACGCAGTTCCGCGAGTTCGAGAATATCCGGCGCCGCGAAATAAATGACGAGCGTAAAAAGAAGAACGCCGGCCGCAAGCAGAAGGCCCTGCCTCGTCGTTAGAAGCGATCGCGTCCGGAGCATGGCGGAAAGCTAGCACAAGTCGGCGCGATGGCGGGATATCGACGGAATTTTTCCGTTTCAAGGACGTCACGCGGTTGCGAATATCGAAAAAGTCTTTTGGATTCCCCGCCGCCTTCTCTGGGCGAAACGGTCACCGTCCCGCGTACCGCGCCTTCCACCCCTCGCGCTCGGCCTTGCCGGGTAACGCGATTGCGTGTCAAATTCCACGAGAGGTCGAGACATGGAACGAACATACAAGAGAGAATTTCATCATCGGCTCGGGCTTAGAGTGCTGCTTTATCGCGAGGACGGTCATACCGTCGCGCATTGCCTGGAAATGGATCTGAAAGGCCGCGGCGACACCGAAGATACGGCGATCGCTGCCCTGACGGATCTTGTCGAGGCGCAGATTGCGTTCGCAATCTTCAAGGACAAACCCGGACTGATTTATCAGCCGGCGGACAACCGCCTGTTCGACAAATTTCAGGCTCTCGAGGAAAAGGCGCTCAAGGCGTTCCCGAAAAAACCGCGCCGCGGCAAATTGAATTTTGCCCACATTCCTTTTCCCGCGCCGTCAGATTTTGAATTTACGGCCTGATCCACTCCGGGATATTGGCGTTGCCGAAAATCTACAAAGTCCGGGAACTGAAAAAACGCCTTCGTAAGCACGATCCGGCTTTTGAATTCTGGTATAGCGGCAAGGGGCATTTGATGATTTACCACCCGCGAATCGGCGGGCAGGAACGCTCTTACCCCATCAAATGCCACGGCGATAACGACGAGGTGGGTAAATACGTCTTGGCCGACATTGAGAAGATTTTTCGGTTGCCGAAAACGCTGCTCTAACGACCCTTACCTGCCAGCGTACCGCGCCTTCCACCCCTCGCGCTCGGCCTTGCCGGGAAAGCGTGTCAGCACCTTCAGCTCGACTGATTTCGATGAAACGTCCTCCCCTGGCGCGGGCGGCTCCTTCGAACGCAACGCGCGCACGATTCGCCCGGGCGTATCGTCGAAATCAGCCGGCACGAAAGCGTGCGCGTAATAATTCTTGTCGTCGTCGACAAACGCGAACGACACGATCGGCCCGGCCGCCATGCCGTCGTCGTCGAGGATCAGATGCCCGTCGCGCGCGGCGCGGGCGCCTTGCCCCGCAAGGCGGACGATCTTTCGCGCGGGCTTGTCGCCGACGCGCGCGGCGTAGGCATCGCGGCCGATAAACCACGGCGCGGTGACTTTGGGCACCCAGCCGTAGCCGGCCTCCGTGAGCGTGCCGCGCTGCTCGCCCTCCAACTCGTGCCCGAAAAGCGGCAGCCCCGCCTCCAGGCGAGCCGCGTCGCGCGCGCCAAGGCCCGCGGGCAACACGCCGGCGGCGCGGCCGGATTCGAGGATCGCGTTCCACACCGCGCCAAGCGCGCCCGGGTGCACGAAAAGCTCGAATGCCACGTCTTCGCCGGTGTAACCGGTTCGCGCCACCTGCACGCGCTGCCCGGCGATCAATACGCGCGCGATCTCGTTTTTCTTCAGCCGGGTGAGGATTTGCGCGTCGTCGCCCGATTCCGCGAGACGCACGAGCTGCATCAGTGACGCCGGCCCCTGAAACGCGATCAACGCGAGGCTGTCCGGCCCGGCGTCGCGCAGATCGCGAAAGCGTACCGCCGTCGGCAGGCGGCGCCCGGGCACCGCGGCGTCGATCACCGCCGAGCCGGAAAGCGCGGCCGTCATCCACGCGCGATCCCGGTCCGCGTTTCCCGCGTTGACGACGATGAGGTAACGCTCCACCGACAAGCGGTAGATGAAAGCGTCATCAATCGCCGCGCCGTCGGGCGTCAACAGGTACGTGTACGCCGCACGGCCGACCGACACGCGCGCCGCGCGACCCGCAAGCAGGTATTCGAGCGCCGCGGCGGCGTCGCGGCCCGCGATTTCGAAAACGCTCATGTGCGAGACGTCAAACAGCGCCGCGGCCGAGCGCGTCGCGCGGTGTTCCGCGAAGATCCCCGTCGGGTAATGCACGGGCATCTCCCAGCCGCCGAACGGCACCATCTTCGCGCCAAGCTCCTTGTGCGCGTCAAACAGAACGGTCCGGCGAAGCGGCGGCGCTTCGATCGACGGAAGAACGGCCGTTTCGGCGAAGCCGTGGCCCGCGACGCGCGCCAGCGCGGCCTGGCCAACGAAATACGGTTTGGCCATCGCGACGAGTTCCGGCCGCGATTTCAGGAGATCGCCCGGCGCCGTCCCCGCGCGGACCACATCCTCGTCCACGCGGCGAAACACCGCGAGCGCGTCCTGGGGCGGCTCGCCGGCCGCGTCCACCCGCGCCAGGCTCTCGATGCGCGGGCGCGGATCGTCCTCGTCGATCGTCACGGCGCCGCAAAACGCGGCGCGCACCCAGAGATCCACGTCGGCAAGCGTCGCCGCCGGCGCGAAGAACGCGAACGACGAAACGCCGAGCTTTTCCGTGTAGCAGGAGACAACGACGTCCGAGATCACCGAGCCGCCGCCGTCGAGCAAGAGCGCGCGCCGCGACTCGCCCGGCGCCAGATCGAGCACGGAGACCGACACGAGCTGATCCACGCCAAGACGCGCGACGTCCCCGGTTACCAGCGGGCACGGGATGTCCCCGTTTTCGGCCGGCTCGGAGGCCAGGGCGACCGCACCGATCTCGCGGGCGAAGGTTGACAGCGTTTCGAACGCGACGCGCGCGCGCGACCGGCGGCGCGGCCCGACCCACTCGCCGAACGTCTTGACGGACGACAGCAGCGGCGCGATCGCCGCGGCGACCGAGCGCGCCTCGTCTTCCGTAAGAGCCGCGGACGAAAACGGACAAAACGCGATATCGCCGTCCGCTGCGTCGTCCGGGACAAACGCCATCACGCGCGCGGCGGAAAGGATCGTCACCGCGTCGTCGGGGGCAAGCGGCCATTCGGCGCCCGGCGTGAAGCTCGCCGACGCGATGCGAACATTCGGGCACGGCGCGTCGTCGATTCGGGCATCGATGCCGGCGTCCCGAAACGCCTCGGCCATGGCGAGGGCCAGGGCGCGGGCGCGTTTGTGTTCGTCGGCACGCGCCGGCGCGCCCGCGCAAGTCAGATCAAGCTGCATATAACCCCACAATCGCCGCGCGCAAAGCGCGGCAAATCCGCGTTTTCCCGATGATAAAAACGCGCGTGCCACATGGCAATCGGAAATTGCCGGAAACCGGTTGTTTCGGGCCGTGACGCGTCTCACAGGCCGTTTGAACCGGTGGATGCTAGAAATAATCGAAGTGAAAAGCCGCAAGACCGAACGAGCGGCCCTAACCGAGGTTACGCATGCAAAAGATGAAAATTTCCAAGATATCCATTTTTGCGGCGATTTTTTTGGCCGGCGCGCTCGCCTTCGCGTGTTCGCCGGGCGACGACGATGACGATGACGACGATAGTGGCGGCGGCGAATCGGGGCGGCTTCAGTTGAGCATGATCGACGCGCCGGTGGACGAGGCCGATGCCGTATGGATCACGATCGCGTCGGTTCGCCTGCATTACATCGGCCCCGTTGATGACGACGCTGATGACGACGGCGATGACGACGACGATTCCGGCGACGACGACGATTCCGACGACGATTCCGACGACGATGACGATGACGATGACGATGACGATGACGACGACGATGACGACGAC
>JAIOHV010000153.1 GCA_019912885.1 bacterium | reverse complement strand
ACGACGACCGCCGCGCCCACGACGACGGAAGCTCCGACGACAACCGTCGCGCCGGCTTCGGAAGCGACGCCCGCGCCGGAAGTGACGCCGTCGGTCGTTCCGCCCAAGGAAGAAGAAGGGGACGGCGAGGATGGCAACGACGACGATGACGAAAAGGCGAAGGAATCCGTCGAAACCACGCAGGCCCCCGCGGCGGGCGGCGGCGAGGCCGTCACAAAGACCTCGTCTTCGACGACTTTCGTTACCACCAGCGTCGGTCCGGATGGCCAAACCGAAACCGTGACGAAGACCGTGACGGGCGAAAGCGAGTGAGAGGGATTTCGGATTTGCGATTTCCGCTTTTGGATCGGAATCGCAAATGCGCGGGCGCGATGGCTGTCGTCCTTTTTTGCGCCGTCGCCGCCGCCGCGATCGCGCAAGACGAAGCGCCCGCGCTCGCCGTCGATATGACCGGACGTTTCGTGGGCTATGCGTACGTCGGCGGCGCGGATGGCGAAGTCAAGACCGATCTGCGCATGAGCATTGAAAAGGCCGGGGACGGCGCGTTTCGCGTGGAGCTTTCCTATCTGTCCGACAAGACCGCGCGTTTTTCCGCCGCGCGGCCGGCCGGCTCGCGCGTCATCGCGTTTTCCGAAGCGGTGCGCCTGGGGCAGGAAGGCCGCGCCCGCGCCGAAGGCCGATTGAACACCCGGGACGGTGAACGTGTCTCCGGGACGGTGCGCGTTTACGCGGGCGATTCCGGCGCCGAACGCCTCGTGCAGACGGTGAGGATTTTCGCCGAACGCCTGCAAACGCGAGGTGGCGAAGAGCCATGAAGCGGGAGCGCGATCGTTCGCGCCCAACCCTGCCGCGAAGGAGTCTTGTCGTGATTCGAATATTCGCGCCGTTCCTTATCGTCGGTGTCGCCCTTCTCGCTGTATCCGGAGTCGCTTTCGCGCAGCTTCCGTCGGCCGGCGGCGCGCCTTCGGACGTACCCAAACCGCCCGAAAAAACCGATTCGATCTTTCCCGCGGTCACGCCGGGCAAGACGCTCGCCGACGTCAAGGCGGCCTGCCCCGACATCAAGATTCACGAGGGCGCGCCCGACGGCGCCAAGGGATATTCCGTCGCCGACACGAAGCTCGCCGAAAGCGTTCGGCTTCTTTTCGTCGGCGATGTCCTTGCGCTCATGACCTACGAGATCCCGGACGGAAAACTCGATGCGGTGGTCGCCGCGGCCCGGCAGAACTACGGCGCTCCGGCCATGGACGGCGAAAGCGCTTACGCGTGGAAGGTCGATAAATATTCGCTCGAAATCGCCGGCGATCCGGAGGATGGGAACGGGCAGTTGACGTTCGTCGATCCGGCATTGATGAAAAAAGTTGGCGGCGGCGCGGATGACGAATAGTGAAAAAATCGGCCGGCGGGGGAAAAATTTCCCGTTTTTGTCGCGATTTGCCGCTGGAAAAGCCTGTGGTTAACCGCGGACAAACGCTGTCCGCAAGTCGGGGGAAAAACTTTGTCCCCGTTTGGGCCGATCTTGTCCCGAGGTTGCCGTACCCCGTCGTCCCCAGGCCAAAATGCCCAAATGACCCGCCCACCGGAATCGAAAACGTGCTATCCCCACGATTCACAGGTATCGACGACGGCGACGATATTGATTTAAATAAATCTCCGTCATCGTAAGCTCGACACGAGCCGCGCGTTTTGCCATAACGCATGTCGTTCCGTCCGAGGGGGACCTTCATGGAAATCAGCATCGAACGCGAAGAGTTTTTTCGTGGGCTCTCGCGGGTCCAGTCGATCATCGAGCGGCGCACGTCGCTGCCGATCCTGTCCAACGTGCATCTCGAAGCCGACGCCGAAGGCCTGGTCGTCACGGCCACCGATCTTGAGGTCGGCCTGAAGGCGCGCTACGACGCCGAGGTCAAGACCCGGGGCGCGATCACCGTCGCCGCGAAAAAGCTCTTCGAGATCGTCAAGGAGTTGCCCGACGGGCGCATGCGTTTTTCGCTCGTCGAAAACGACCGGATCGAGATCGTCGCCGGGCAGGCGCAGTTCCACATCGCCGCGATTCCGGCGGATGAATATCCCGACGTGCCCGGTCTTGCCGACAAGGACCTGTTCGAGCTTCCCGCCGCGACGCTTGGCGATATGTTCGGCAAGGTGACGCACGCGATCGGCAGCGACGACGCCCGGCCGTATCTGAACGGAGTGTTCCTGCAAACGGCCAACACCGAAGGCGGGCGCGTGCTGCGCGCCGTCGCCACGGACGGGCATCGTCTGGCGCTTTCGGAAACGGAACTCGAAACCGACGCGAAGCTTTCGCTTGATCGCGGCGTGATCCTGCCGCGCAAGGGCGTCTCGGAACTCAAGAAAGCCATCGAGTGGGACGACGAGCCGCTGCGCGTGCGTTTCGACGATCGCAGCGCCACGTTCCGCAAGGGCTCCGCGATGTTTCTCGTGCGGCTCATCGAAGGCGAATTCCCGGACTACGACGCCGTGGTGCCGAAAAACAACGACCGCATCGTCACGTTTGGCCGTGACGATTTCGCCGCCGCCCTGCGCCGCATGGCCGTCATGTCCGAGGAACTCGGGCGCGGCGTTCGCGTGCATCTGGAAAAGCGCGTGCTCACCGTGTCGTGCGTCAACCCGACGCTCGGCGACGCGCGCGAGGAGATGCCCGTCGGCTACGACGGCGAAACGCTCGAGGTCGGGTTCAACGCGCGCTACATGCTCGATGCGCTCGACGTCGTGCCGGACGAGGACGTGAGCCTCGCGTTCGGCGATGCCTTTTCGCCGATGCTCGTGCGCGCGCCGTCGTCGTCGGGATTTTCCGCGGTCATCATGCCGATGCGGCTCTAGCCGAAGTCAGCGAATCGAATTCATGAAACGCACCGCCGACGTTTTCGCGCTCGCCGCGCTGTTCGCGTTCGTCATCGCGCTCGCGATGGGCGGGCCCGCGTGCTCGTGCGGCGGCGGGGACGACGACGACGACGAACCGGTGGTCACCGAGGATCCCGCGCCCGCCGGCGCGGAAGCGATTCTCGAGGAAATGACCGGATACCCCTGGTCGTTGTCCGCGGGGGATGTGGGTGTCACCGCCGGGCCGGACTGGCGTTTTCTTTTCGCCATCAAGCTGACCGGCGCGCAGTCCGCGTTGCTTGACGAGGCGTGGGAGGTCGATTTCCGCTCCGTGCGCGACGAACTCGCGCGCGTCGGAAAAACACTCGCCGGCGAGGGGCTCGATCTGTCGGGCGTATCCGGCGACCCGGTCGCGATCGCGCATATCGAACCGCAAGCAGCCGGGGCGCGGCTGGTATTCGCGAACAAGCTTTCGCTTTCGAATCTCGTGATGACGGTCGATGAGCGCACGGCGGACCTGCTTGCCGGCGGCGTCGGCGGCAAGGGGCCCGGCTGGTACGCTGCGTTCGCGCCGCGCGCGCCGCAGGCGTTTGTCACCGGGTTTGCCGATCCCTGCCCGGGCGCGGGAGACGCGCTGGCGATCGTGCGCGGGTCGCCTTTTGTCGCCAAGCCCGATCTTTCCGGCGCGTTCGCGCTGCCCGTAACGCGCGCGAATCGCCCCGCGGCGATATTCATTTCCGCGGGCGAGTGCTTCGGATTTTCGAGCGTGGCGGCGACGGACGCGATCGAAAACCCGAATCCGAAATGTGCAAGCGATCTCGCGCCCGCGCCGTGCGACACGCCCGATACGCCGCGATTCGCCGACGGTACGCCCGTCGCGGGGCCGGTGGCGATCGACATGTTCGCCACGCCCGGCGATCCCGTGGACGAAGGGTGCGTCGATTGCGATTTCGAATCCGGCGCGCCGGGCTGGTCGTTCGCCGAGGTTGGCGGCGGGCCGCCCGACCCCTGTTTCGGCACGAGCGGCGAGGGGCACGGCGCCCTGTTTCCCGATAGCGCGGGCGACAACTACGCCTATCTCACCACCGGCGGCGATGGCCGAACGGCGTGCCTGGCATGGCGCAAGATTCTCGTGCCGGCGGGCGCCACGACGATCGCGATCCGCTACGACCTCGTGACGCAGGAGTGGCCGGCGTTCGCGGGCACGGCGTACACGGACCTGTTCGCGGCCGCGATCGTCGGGCGCGAGTCATTCGTGATCGCCCGCGCGATCGACAACGAGGCGACCGGCGGCGACTTCGTCGGCGTGCCGCCCGAGGCCTCGGCGATTGCCGGCATCGGTGCCAGCGCCGACGCCGCGGGACCGGCGTTCGCGGGGCACCTGGCCTGGGCGCCCGGGGATGCCTCGCCGCGTGGCGGCGCAGCGACAAGCCATCGAGGCGTCGAAGCGCGCGCGCCGGTGATTCCCGGCGAAACGATCACGCTCGTCTTCGGCGTCCTCGACACCACGGATGACATGTTCGACACGGCCGCGGTGATCGACAGCGTGAGTGTTGAGTAGTGCGGACGACAGAGCCGCGCGCGTAAGCAAGCGGCTTGGCCGTTCTCGTGACGAGATGGCTCTTCGGAAAAAGCACCCGATCACGCGCCTTCTGCTCTCGGTCCTCTATCCTCTATCCTCAATCCTCCTCCTCGCTTGCGAGCCGCTCGAAGCGCAGCCCGTCGGCGACGGCGCGAATCTCACCACCGGCGGCGACGCGTGGGAGTACCCGTATCACCTGGTCATCGGCGGCGGCTTGTCCGAAACGCTGTCGGTGCTTTCGATCACGGGGGACGACGCGTTCTCGCTTGCGGCCGACGCGGCGCCGACCGGGCAGGCCATCACGCAAACCGTGCGCCGGGGCGATGCGATCTTCGCCGTGTGCTCGCTGTCGAACTCCGTCGTCATCTACGACGCCGGCGACCTCTCACTCGATCGCGAGCTGTCCGTCGGCGAGGGCGTGAATCCGATGGCGATCGCGTTCGACGACGAGGGCCTCGCGTGGCTGCCCGGATTCGTGTCGCGCGACGTGCGTGCACTGGATATCAAGACGGGTGAAATCGTCGCGGCCGTGCCGCTGCCGCCAGTCGCGTCGGGCGACGGCCAACAGGCGCCGCGCCCGTCCGGCGCGACATTCTGCGGCGGGCGCGTGCTGATCGCCGCGGCGCCGATGGACGCACAGTTTGTCGGCGACGGCCCGGGCGTCGTTGTCGCCGTCGACCCGGCGGCGCGTGCGGTGTCGGATGTCGCGACGCTCGGCGGCGAGAACGCCATCGCGATTCATTGCGACGGCGGCGACGGCGGGGAACGGGCGATCGTCAGCACCGCGGGAAAATACGACGCGATCGCGGGCGGCTTCACCGGTGACGGCGGCGTGGAGGTGCTCGACGCGGCGTCGCTCACGTCGATCGCACGCGTTCCGCTCGCGGGTGCGCCATTTGATTTCGTGCGCGCGCCGTGGGGGGTGTGGTATTTCGAGAACGGCAAGGAAGGCACGATCCTCGCGGCGGATCTCGACGCCTTCGAGGCTCTCGCTCCGGTCGCGTTGCCGGGGACGGGCGGTCCGGGAGTCAGCTTCGCGTCCGCGCTCGCGGCGGACGGGCGGGGGCATTTGTTCGCCGCGGAGTTCAACGCCGACCGGCTCTTCGTGCTCGACGCGAACGACGGTCACGCCGTCGTCGCGTCATTCGATGGGCCCGACGGCCCGGATACCCTGTTGCTCGTGACGGGCGAATGATGCGCGCCGCCGTCGTGTTGGCATTCGCGGCGATCGTCGCGGCGCTGCCGGCCCTCGCGCAAGACGGCGACATCCCCGACGAAGAAACCGCCGCCGAGGTCGTCGTCGCCGCGCGCCGGCCCGATGCGGCAAGTGCCGATGCCGCGTCATTTGTCGAGGTCATCGACATGGACGCTTACCGCGGGCGCTTTGCCGACGCGGCCGACGTGCTCGCCGCGGCGACCGGCGTGCGCGTCACGGACCTCGGCGGCATGCTGCGCGCGCGCACGCTGTCGATCCGGGGCGCGGACCCCGACCAGGTTGTCGTCATGATCGACGGCGTCCGCGTGAATCCCGCGGGCGGCGGCGGGGCGGACCTGTCGCTCGTTCCGCTCGCGGAGGTGGAACGCATCGAGGTTCTGCGCGGCGGCGCGGCGCGCCACGGCTCCGGCGGCATCGGCGGCGCGATCAACATCGTCACGCGGCGACCGACCAAAGACGCCCGCTACGCGGCGCGCGCGACGTACGGGAGCTTCGACACGGCGGAGCTGCGCGCCTCGGCCTCGCGCGCCTTCGGCGATGTTGGCGTCCTCGTCGCCGCGGACGCGCGCAAGACCGACGGCGATTTTTTCTACCGCGACAATCGCGGCACCGAGTTCGACGACGCGGACGACGTCATGCGTCGGCGCGAAAACAACGACGCGCGCGCGGCTGGCGTGCTTGCGAAGGTGGATGCGAATCTCGGCGCCGCGACGATCCGCGCGCACAATCGTTTTGACACGGTGGAGCGCGGCGAACCCGGCCTGCCGACGTTTCCCTCGCCGCATGCCGAATCACGAGAGACGCAAAACCTCGCCGCCGCCCAGGCGACGTTTGCCGGCGTGCTTCCCGACACCGCCGCGACGCTGCGCGCCGAACACCGCTTTCGCGAGGCGGCCTTCGAGGATCCGCTCGGCGAGCAGACCGGCGTGCCGATCGACGCGGCTTCGATCGAACATGCGCCGCGCGGCCTCGCACGACTCTCGTTCGCGTGGCCGCGCTGGCAGACGGTCAGCGTGGAGGGCGGCGCCGGCCTCGAAACGTGGGACGATCGCGTCGTCTCCGAGGGTCGCCTTGTCGCGCACGGACTTGTCGAAACCGAAATCGCGCCGCTCGGCGACGCGCTGACCCTCGTCGCGCTTGGGCGCGTCGATGAGGTGGAGAACGTCGCCACTGAACCGACGGGCAAGGTCGGCCTGGTCGTGTCGCCGTGGGACTTCGTCGAGGCGAAGGCAAACGTCGCGCGGACGTTTCGCGCGCCGAACTTCGGCGAGCTGTACGAAAACCAGGGCCTCGCCACCGGTAATCCGGACCTTGCGCCGGAGCGCGCCCTGTCCGCGGACGCCGGGCTTGTCGTTTCGGCTTCGTGGGCGCGGATCGAGGCCGTGTATTTTCATCAACGCGTGGAAAATCTGATCGAATATCTGCTTGTCGCGGGGTTTCGCTACAAGCCGTTCAACATCGGCCGCGTTCGCGTGGACGGGGGCGAGGCCGCGCTGGCGATCTCGCCGCATCCGTGGATCGCCGCCGCGGCCAACGCCACGGTGACGTACGCGATCGACGACACGGACGATCCGGTATCGTCCGGCCTGCAGATCCCCGGCCGCCCGCGCCACCTGGCGGGGGCGACGCTTTCGGTCGGCCCCGGGGCCGCGCGCGTCATCGGCGAATTCCGCTACGTCGGGGCAAATTACGTCAACGCCGCGGGCACCAAGATCATCCCCGAACGCGAAATCTGGAATATCGCCTTCGTCCTTTCGCCCCCGGATGCCGTCTCGCTCGCGCTCGAGATCAAAAACCTCGCGAACGAACTTGCGCAGGACGTTCGCGGGTTTCCGTTACCCGGCCGGGCGGTTTACGGCACGGTCGGCGTCACCTGGTAAGCGCGCCTACAACCTTGATTTTTCAATGGAATCGTCCCGATCGGTATGGTAGGAATGGCTCGGTGAGCTACGCGCGGGGGTCGTCCCGATACCCGGTCAGATCGCGATAAGGGCTAGCGGGTATCCCGCGTTCGATTCCGCGCGGTTTGTCGAATTTTCGAACGCACCGAAGGGGGTGCCACATGGCCGAACATCTCGTCAGCACCGAATGGGTTGCTGACCACCTCGACGATCCGAACGTCCGCGTGGCCGAAGTCAGCGTCGATCCGAAGCTCTACGCCACGGGGCATATCCGCAACGCGGTGCATTTCCCGTGGCACACGGCGCTGTGCGATCGCGTGATGCGCGACATCGTATCCAGGGAGAATTGGGAAAGACTTCTTTCCGACGCCGGCGTAACGCCGGGCACGAAGCTCGTCCTGTATGGCGACAACAACAACTGGTTTGCCGCGTGGGGCGCCTGGATCGCGACGATCTACGGGCACGAGAACGTCGCGCTCATGGATGGCGGGCGCAAGAAGTGGGAGATCGATGGCCGGCCGTTCATCACCGAAACACCGCATCACGACGCGACGCACTACAAGGCGCCCAAGGTCGATTTGACGTTGCGCGCGCGTCTTGCGGACATGGTGGAGATCGCCACCGGCGAACGAAACGCGCAAATGGTCGACGTGCGCAGCCCGGACGAATACACCGGCAAGATTTTCGCGCCGCCGGGTGTGCCGGAGCTTTCCGTGCGCGCGGGACGAATCCCCGGCGCAAAGAACATCCCCTGGGCGCAGGCGGCCAACGAGGACGGCACGTTCAAATCGCCCAGGGAACTCAAGGCGCTCTACGGCGGCAAGGGCATCGACGGCACGAAACCGGTCGTGACGTATTGCCGCATCGGCGAGCGCTCGAGCCACTCGTGGTTCGCGCTTAAGTACATCCTCGGCTACGACGTTATCAACTACGACGGATCTTGGACGGAATACGGCAACGCGGTCGGCACGCCGATCGAAAATGAGGCCGGCACCATCTGGCCCGGCAAGTAACGATTTCCGAACGGCGGTGCGATCGGCCGCGGCCCTGACGCCGCGGCCGTTTTTGCGATATAGATCGCCGGCCATGCAAATCGACGGAGAATCGACCGGCGTCCCGGACGCGGCGGCGATCACCGGGCGCGCGGCCGACCGGCGCGCGATGCTCGTCATCGCCGCGGCGTTCGCTATTTCGCGCGTCGCGTATTTCCTCGCCGGCGTGCGTTTCGACGTGTCCACGCTCGCGTGGTACTGGCAATACATCGATCCGGCGCTGCTTCGCGACGATCTGCTCTCCAGTCTCTGGCATCTGGTGACGCAGCCGCCTCTGTTCAATCTCTTCCTCGGTCTTGTGCTGAAGATCGCGGGCGGTGCCGCGCCGCTCGCGTTCGCGTCGATTTACAAATTCGCCGGACTCGCCGGCGCGATCGCGCTTTTCGCCCTGGCGCGCCGGCTTGGCGCGTCGCGGTCCGCCGCGCTCGCGGCGGCGCTCGTCTTTTCGCTTTCGCCGGCGTACGTTCTCTACGAGAACTACCTTTTCTATTCGCTCCCCATCGCGCTCACGCTTGTGGCCGCCGCGTGGTTTTTGCACCGCGCCGTCGCGCGCGGGTGTTCCAAAAACGCGCTCGCGTTCTCCGGCTTGTGCGCGGGCATCGCGCTGACGCGCAGCCTTTTCATCTTGCCGTGGATGCTCGCGGCGATTTTCTTGCTCGTCGCCGCAACGCGCGACCACGCGCCCGAGCGCAAAAAACGCATGGCGATCGCGGCGTCCCTGCCGTTTCTTCTCGTGTTCGGGTGGTACGCGAAAAACCTCGCCATGTATGGCGAGTTCACGGCGAGCGCGTGGCTCGGGATGAACATGGCCAACGCCATCACGGTGCGTGTGCCAAAAGAGGTGCGCCTGGAGCTTGCGAAAGCGGGGGCGATTTCGCCCGTTTCGCTCATCTATCCGTTCAATCCGATTTCGGTTTACGCGCGCGTGCTGCCGCCGCCGCCGCTGACGGACGTGCCGCTGCTGGACGAAGAACGCAAGACGACCGACGCGATCAACTACCACAATCTCGGATACATCGCGGTGTCGAAGACGTATGCGCGCGATGCGTTCGGCCTCATCGCGCGATTTCCGGGCACGTACGCGGCGTCCGTCGCGAACGGCCTCGCCACAACGTTCCGTCCTCCATCGACGTACGTATTCCTGAAAGACAACCGCGCGCACGTGATCGCGCTCGATCGCGCGTACAACCTCGTCACGCAGGGCTCATGGCCGGATGCGGACGCTCCGGCCGATGCCGGCGGAACCGGCGATGCCTCCTCGGCAGCCGGCGCCGGTAACGCGAACGCGAATTCGCCCCGCGCTCCCGGCATCGCGTGGCTGCACGTGCTTCTTTATCCGGGCGTCGTCATCTTCGCCGCGCGGTCGGCCTGGCGCGAGCGCAGGTCCAACGCACCCCGCGCCTCCACGTTGGCGTTTTGCGCGTTCAACATCGCGTACGTCATCGTCCTTGGAAATCTGCTCGACAACGCGGGCGAAGGCATGCGCTTCCGCTTCCTCGTCGAGCCGACGGCGTACGCACTCGCCGCGGCCTTGATCAGCGACATCGCCCGGCGCCGCAACGGATCGCGTGCCGCCTGAATTTCGCGAACGCCCGTGGCCCGGCATGCCGAAAGGCCAGACCTACCGCACAAACGCGGTCGGCCCGGAACTGCGTCGGGTGGATACGATCGCCAAGCGAGTCGCGGAATTGGCGCTGAAATACCGGGCGCGGCCGATTGCGCTCGAAGGCGGGTACGAGCTTCTGCCGGAATACCATCAAAAAAAGTCCGGCGCCTATCGCAAACGCGAAAAGAAAATCGTCATCTACCTGAAAAATCGCGACGACGCGTGGCGCCGCGAGGATGAGGTGTTTCGGACCTATCTCGAGGAAACCGCCCACGCGCGAACCTACGCGTTGGGCTGGTTTGACGCATCGGGGAACACGGACAAAGCGCCGGAGGGCCTGCGGGAAGCCATTGCCGATTTTCTCGCACGGCCACCCTATTTCGGCACCGACCCCGATCTTTGGCGCGCCTTCATGGTTATTCGGCGAGGGTATGAAGCCGAGGCGCAGGAACGGGAGGTTGTTGCGAAGATTTTTGTTCAAATGAAAATTCGGCCGGATCGTATCAAGTACCTCTACCCAAAACTCTATCGTCGGCTAAAATGGCTTTGATGGAACGGTATCTTAAGGAATCCGCCGAAGCCGGTCGCGCCATGGCCGCGCTTTATCGCACGATGCGCCCACGGGCGTTTCGAGCGTTCATGCGCGAAATGGGCGATTTGGATCCACGCGAAGAAATCGCCGCCGTCAAAGCCAAGCTACTCGAAGTCGCCGGCACGGACGATGTCGATGCGCTGCACGCCGAGCTCGACCGCAAATACGGCGAGCGTCACGGCGTCGCCGGCGCCATGCACGAAACCGCGCGTCGCGCTCTTCCTACACGTTAAACCGAAAGTGCACGATGTCGCCGTCGGCGACGACGTAGTCCTTGCCCTCCAGGCGCAGGATGCCGTCCTCGCGGCAAGCCTTCATCGAGCCGCGCTTGATGAACTCGTCGAACGCCACGACCTCCGCGCGGATGAAGCCGCGCTCGATGTCCGAGTGGATCGTGCCGGCCGCCGCGCGGGCGTGCGTGCCGCGTTCGATCGGCCACGCGCGGCACTCGTCTTCGCCGGACGTGAGGAAGCTGATCAGGTCGAGCTGACGGAATGCTTCGCGCACCACGCGCCGCGCCGCCGGCCCGGACAGGCCCATCTCTTTGGCGAAATCGTCCTGCTCCGCGGCGGGAAGAAGGCTCACCTCGCGCGCGACGGGGAACGGCATCGCCATGACATGCCGGCCGTGCAGAAGCGCGGAAAGCGGCGCGGCGTCGAAAGCCTCGCCGGCGTCCTCCGCGGTGTTGACGACGACAAGCTGCGGCGTCTCGGTGATGAAGCCGTAGCCCGAGAGCATCGCGTGTTCCGCGTCGGCAAGGCCAAGCGAAAAGATCGGCCGCTCGTTTTCGAGCTCGCCCTTAAGCCTTTCGAGCAGCGCCTTCACGTTTGCCTCGAGCGGCGCTTTTTTCGCGCGATCCAAAAGGCGCTCGATCGCGATCAGATCCGCGATGATCATCTCGCCGTCGAGTTTCGCCAGATCGCGCGCGGGGTTGGGCGGATCGGCGAGCATCGGCGTTTGCGCCGCGGCGAGCACGTGTAAAAACAGCCGCGACCCGCGAATCGCCTGCAGGTAGCGGTCGACGTCGGACTTGCGCGCGGACTCGCCTGCGCCCGGCCACGCCGCTTCACGCACGCGCATCTCCGCGTAGGTCGTTTTTTTTGGATTGAAGATTTTCGCCAGCGCGTCGACGCGCTCGTCCACCACGCGCACGGTCGCCACGCCGCTGGCGGGATCGGCCACGCCCGCGAGCGCCGAAAGCAGCGTCGTTTTCCCCGTGCCGGCAAGCCCGATGATGGTTGTGTCCATGGAAGCCTCCCTTAACGCGGGCGGAGCATAGGGAAAATTTTCACCACAGAGAACACAGAGGACACAGAGGGGAGCGCATTTTTTATTTCTCTGTGCTCTCCATGTTCTCTGTAGTGAAATCTTTGCTTGTCCGCGCGCCCGCCGCCGCCTAGCATGGGCTTTTGACGCAAAGGAGCGCGCGTGCGTCCGTCACATCATATACGTTCCTATTCCCGGCGATCGATTGTTATTGCCGTCACCGCCCTGTCCGCGGTCGCGTTTTCCGGCTGCACGGGCGGCGTGTCGCTGTCGCCGAAAAAGGAAACGCTGCGCTATTTCGAGCAGGAACGCGTGGTGCACCTGAACCTGTTTCGTATGACGCTCATGCGGCGGGAGCTGGTGCGTTACCGGGAGCGCATCGTCGATACGCGCGCGGACGAGATCGCCGCGGAATACGCCGTGCTCGAATACACCGTCACGGGCGCGACGGGCGACGAGGTCACGGAGATCCACGGCAGCAAACTCGCGCGCCAGCTCGACGAGACGCAGGATCTCACCGTCATGCGCGACCTGGGCGAGAGGCCGTTTGGCGTCCGTTTCACGGGCGACGGCACGATTCTCGACATCGCCGCGCCGGACAACGTGGGCGGGTCGCTCGCGGGGCTTTCCGCGATCGAGCAGGCGACGATCGTCGACACGGCGATCCAGCGCGTATTTCTGAATGCGCACCTTCTCACCACGCGCGCGTTCATTCCGCCGGAGGGTATCCGCGAGGGCGCGTCGTATCGCCCGGACGGGTTCAGGCTCGACGCAGGCCAGCCCGTGCCCGCGGATCTGATGGTCGTGGAACGCATCGCGCCCGACGGCCTCGCGACGATCCGCATGAATCCGTCGGTGCTCGGCGAGCTTCTCTCGCGCGTGGCGGCCGACGCGCCGCTGCCACCCGCGCTGCAAGGGAAAATGAGGCTCGAAAGCGGCGGCAGCGCGACCTTTACGTTCGACACGAAACAGCGCTATACGCGCGCCGGCGCGATGGAACTGACCGCGCGCGTCCAGCCGGCCGGGGAAAAGGAGTCGATCGTCCCGCTGAACATCAAGCTGACGATGCACGTGCGGGAGGTGGCGAAGCCGTGAGAAGGCGGGAAGGTCATCGCACCGATCGTCCATTGTCAGCGCGCAACGAAATTGGGAAGGATTCGCCTGAACGGGGCGGGGCCGACCGCGCACTCCGCTTCGCTGCGTTTGCGGCCCTGACGGCGGTTTCGGCGCCGGCGGGAAAGCGCGCGAGTTACCGGGGCGGGGCCGACCGCGCACTCCGCCGCCTGCGGCGGCTTCGTTTGCGGCCCTGACATAGCCGGGTTTCGCCGGGGCGGGGCCGACCGCGCACTCCGCTTCGCTGCGTTTGCGGCCCTGACGGCGGTTTCGGCGCCGGCGGATCGGCGTCCGTGGCATTCGCAATTCCCAATTCTTTCCGCCGCCTTGCCTTCGATAGCCCGCGGTGGTATGTAACCGCCGCCTTCGGCGGAGCGTCTTGCCGGGGGCTTCAAACACCACACGCTGACCGGACCGGTGGCTGGGGTGCCGCTTGCGGTAAAGCCCCGGGTTGATGGCGGCGGAGGAACAACCCCGCGGAGGACTTACGAATGGTTGCGTCGCTCAAAAGCATGATGGAGGCCGGCGTTCATTTCGGCCACCAGACCGGCCGTTGGAACCCGAAGATGCGCCCGTACATCTTCGACGACCGCAACGGCATCCACATCATCAATCTCGATCGCACGGTGCAATTGTTCGAGCGCGCGGCTCAGGCCGCGGCCGAGACGGCGTCGCGCGGTGGGCAGGTGCTGTTCATCGGCACGAAAAAGGCGGCGGCAAAGGAAATCCGGAAGCAGGCCGACCGCTGCGGCATGCCGTACGTCAACAACCGCTGGCCCGGCGGCCTTCTGACGAACTTCCAGACCGTCAAGCATTCGGTCGCCAAGCTGAAAAAGCTCGACGAGATGCACGAGAAAAACGAGTGGGGTCCGGCGACCAAGAAGGAAATCCTTCAGTACGAAAAGATGCGTGAGAAGCTCGAAAAGAGCTTCGGCGGCATCAAGATCATGAGCCGCCTGCCGGAGCTCATGTTCATCATCGATCCGAACAAGGAGCACATCGCCGCGCGCGAGGGCAAGACGCTCGACATCCCGATCATCGGCATCGTGGATACGAACTGCGATCCCGACGGCATCGATTACGTGGTGCCGGGCAACGACGACGCGATCCGCTCGATCTCGCTGTTTTCCTCGGCGATCGCCGACGCGGTGCTCGAGGGCCTGCAGGTCTTCGAAAAGCGCGTGCGTCAGGAGCCGTCGGCCGCCGGCGGCGATGAGCCGGCCGTCTTCATGCGGCCGATCAGCACGCGCCGCGTGGAGGACGTGATCGAGGAACAACCGGTCGCCGGCGTGGACGTGCAGGTGCGTCACCGCCTTGTGGACGAAGCGGATGACGAGTCCGGCGGCGCCGACGAATAGGCGCGCCCCGTACTGTCGCGGCCTAAACCGATTGGAACCGCGACCGTGAGGGAGCGGGCACGCAGGCGATAAGAACCGCGACCGTAAGGGAGCGGGTCTGTCACGCAATCGGAACCGCAACCGTGGGGGAGCGGGTCCGGCAACAAACCATCCGTTCGCGGGCGGCGAGGCCAACGCCCCGCCCGCGACTTATCCTGGGAGATACGACATGACGATTACCGCAACAGCCGTCAAGGAGCTTCGCGAGAAGACCGGCGTCGGCATGATGGATTGCAAGAAGGCGCTCACCGAAACCGGCGGCGATTTCGAAGCCGCGATCGAGTGGCTGCGCAAAAAGGGCATCGCGCGTTCGGAGAAGCGCGCGGACCGCGTCGCGGGACAGGGCGTCATCGGCAGCTACATCCACACCGGCGCCAGCATCGGCGTCATGGTCGAGATCAACTGCGAGACCGATTTCGTGGCCCGAAGCGCCGACTTCCAGGCGTTCGGCCGCGATGTGGCCATGCACATCGCCGCCGCCAATCCCCGCTGGGTTCGGCCGGAGGATGTGCCCGCCGAGATCGTGGACAAGGAAAAGGACATCTACCGCGAGGAAGCGCGCGGCACCGGCAAGCCGGAAAACGTGCTCGACAAGATCGCGGAAGGAAAGCTGCGCAAATACTACGAGGACAACTGCCTCGTGGAGCAGGCGTTCGTGAAGGACCCCGACAAACGCATCAACGATCTGCTGGCCGACATGCTCACGAAGATCGGCGAGAAGATCGAGATCCGCCGATTTGTCCGCTTCCAGGTTGGAGAGGAGATCCGCTGATGACCGCCGCGCCCAGCCGCGTCCTGCTGAAACTTTCCGGCGAGGCGCTGATGGGCCCCGCGTCCTATGGACTGGATGCCGGCACGCTTACCCGCGTGGCGGGCGAAATCCGGGACGCGATGGAGACGGGCGTTCAGGTTGCCCTCGTCATCGGCGGCGGCAATGTCTTCCGGGGATTCGAGGCGAGCGCGCGCGGGATGGATCGCGGCCTGGCCGATACCATCGGCATGCTCGCCACGGTCATGAACGCGATCGCGATGGCCGACGCGCTCAAGCGCCTGGGCCTTTCCGCGCGCGCGATGAGCGCGTTCGAGATGCCGCGCGCGTGCGAGACGTACATCCGCGAGCGGGCCGTCGCGCATCTGGAAAAGGGGCGCGTGGTGCTGCTCGCGGGCGGAACGGGCTGGCCGTACTTCACGACCGACACGGCGGCGGCGCTGCGGGCGTGCGAGCTTTCGTGCGATGTGCTGCACAAGGGCACCAAGGTCGACGGCGTGTACGACGCCGACCCCGTCAAGAATCCCGGCGCGAAGCTTTACGACGAATTGACCTACGACGAGGTCATCACGCGCGGGCTTTCCGTCATGGATCAGACGGCGGTATCGTTGTGCTCGACCAACCGCGTCGCCATCGGCGTGTTCAACATGACGGTGGAGGGCAACATCCGGCGCGCGCTCACCGGCGAGGCGCCGGGCACCGTCATCAGGAGCAAGGCATGATCGACGACATCTTCGACGACCTCACCGCGCAGATGGAAAAGACCATCGAGGCGTTCGGCCGCGAGCTTGCCAAGACGCGCACCGGCCGCGCGAACCCGCTGGTGCTCGAGGGCATTCGCGTGGACTACTACGGGCAGGCGACGCCCATCAACCAGATGGCGACGGTCAGCGTGCCGGAGCCGCGGCTCATCGTCATCGTGCCGTGGGACGCCTCGCAGGTCGGCGCGATCGAAAAGGCGATCCAGAAGCAGAGCGCGGATCTGAACCCGACCAACGACGGCAAGGTCGTGCGCATCGCGTTTCCGCCTTTGACCGAGGATCGGCGCAAGGACATCGTGAAGCAGATCAAGAAGATGGCCGAGGATACGCGCGTCCAGGTGCGCCTGCACCGCCGCGAGGCCAACGACATGCTGAAGGCGCTCGAAAAGGACGGCGACATTCCCGAGGACGAGTCCCGCAAGGCGCAGGAGCGCGTCCAGAAGGTCCATGACGACTACATCAAGAAAGTCGACGACATCGCCTCCCGCCGCGAAAAGGACGTGATGGAGATCTGAGCGGCGCGGAGGGGCAAGCGGAGCGGTTTGTGGACGACCTCGAAATTCATACAAACTACGACGATGACGAAGGCGTGGACGTTTTATACGTCAACGTAGGCGAGCCGCGCTCCGGTCTTGGCGCCGAAGTTCGGGGCAGGGTCGTTGTGCATACTCCACCGGATGACGAGTCCCTGGTTATCGGCGCGACCGTGATCGGTATTTCGCGTGAACTCGGCATGAACTCGGCCGAGGTCATGAAGCGTAAGGGCGAAATCGCAACGGCGATTATCACGCGACTTGTGAATCGTTCTCCATTTGGCTTTGACGACGACTACGTGTTCCCTTGGGACGACGTGCGCCGAGAGCTGGGGCTGACGTAGACGGTGCGGCGGCGCGCGCATGCGACCCGCTTCCTTGCGGTCGCGGCTCTGATACCGCGCACGGGCCTACGGCCAGCGACACGCGATGGAATTCGTCACTCGTCGCTCGTCTCGGCTCTTGCCTCTCGACACTTTCTCCGTCTTTCCACTAGACTTTTCCGACGCACACGTGGCGACGAACGCAATTACCCGCGCGGCCGGATCTGCCGGGCGTCAAGGCGCGACATGACATTTACCTCCGTGGCCGAGCTGCCGCCCGAGCGGTGCCCGAGGCACATCGCCATCATCATGGACGGCAACGGCCGCTGGGCGAAGGAACGCGGGCGCGGGCGCCTGTTCGGCCATCGCCACGGCATCGACTCCGTGCGAGAGACGGTGCGCGAATGCCACAGGGCGGGCATCGGTTATCTCACGCTCTACGCGTTTTCGCTCGAAAACTGGAAGCGCCCCGTCACCGAGATCGCGGGCCTGTGGCGCCTTTTGAAAAGCTACGTCGAACGCGAGCTGCCGGAGCTCAAGGAAAACGGCGTACGCCTGAACGTGATCGGCCGCGTCGAACGCATTCCGCGCGACGTGCGAGCGGCGATCGAATACACCATTCGCGAGACCGCGTCCGGCCAGGGCATGGTGCTCACCATCGCGCTGTCCTACGGCGGGCGCGACGAGATCGTCGAGGCCGCGCGAAGGCTCGCCGCCCGCGCGAAGGCCGGCGCGATCGAGCCCGGCGCGATCGACGAGGCCGGGTTCGCGCGCGAGCTGATGACCGCGGACATGCCCGATCCCGACCTGCTCATCCGCACGAGCGGCGAGATGCGCGTTTCCAATTATCTGCTCTGGCAGATCGCCTACGCGGAGATCCACGTGACCGACGTCCTCTGGCCCGATTTCCGGCGCGAGCATCTGCATCGCGCGATCCTGGACTACGCGGCCCGCGAACGCCGCTTCGGCGCGACGAGCGATCAGCTCGCCTCGGGGACGCGCTGATGGATTCGGGCAAGACGAAGGTCATCGTCGCGCTTGCGCTCATGCCGCTTGGCGTGTGGATCGTCGGCTACGCGCCGCCGGATATCTTCATGCTGATCGCGCTCGCGATCGGCGCGGCGATCGGATCTTTCGAGCTCTCGCGCCTGATGTTCCGCGAAAACCAGCGCGTGCCGATCGTGCTTGCCGTCGCGTCGAGCATCTTCGTTTATGTCCTCGCGCAGACGGGCATTCCGGAGCTTGCCGTCGTCGGAATCTGCGCCGCGTTCGTCATCGCGTTTTCCGCTTCGATGTTCGCCGTGAAGGAGATCGAGCGTGTTTGGTCGACGGCTTCCGCGATCGTATTTGCCGCGATCTACACCGGGCTTCTCACCGCGATGCTCGTCGCCATTCGCCGCATCGAGCCGCAATTCGGCGACAGCAAGCTTCTCATCATGCATTTCGCGATCGTGTGGATGAACGACGCGGGCGCGTTTTTCGTCGGCAAGAAATTCGGCAAGCACAAGCTCTGGCCGCGCGTGTCCGCCGGAAAAACGTGGGAAGGTCTTTTCGGCGGCGCGGTCGTCGGGACGATCGCGGCGGTGTTCGTCACGGCCACAAGCCACGTTTGGGAGCCCGTCGACGGCCTCATCCTTGGCGGGATGTACGCGTTTCTCGTACCGGTCGGCGACCTTGTCGAATCGACCATGAAACGCGGCGCCGGCGTCAAGGATTCGGGTGTGTTCATGCCGGGCCACGGCGGCGTGCTCGATCGCATCGACGCGATCCTTTTTGCCGCGCCGGCGATGTATTTCTTCGCGCAGATCGTCGGCCCGGGGCGCATGGGATGAGGACCGAGGGAGGATCGAGGATTGAGGATAGAGGATTGAGTGCTTTCGCGCGCTCCCGCTCCTGTTCCCGAATGAGAGTCTGTATGTCTGGAGGTCTGCGGGTCCGGAAGGTTGTCGTAACCCGCCGCGATCGCCCGGCCGAGCGCGCACCCACCTACGCACTTCGTCGCCCCGCCCGGAGCGGCGCGACTTCGTTTGCGGCTATGACGTCGCGGCGCCCGGGCGCGAGACGATGGCGATTGGACTCAATCCTCAATCCTCAATCCTCGATCCTTAATCCATGAAACGCATCGCCCTTCTCGGTTCCACCGGCTCCATCGGGAAAAACGTCCTCAACATCGTGCGTTCGTTTCCGGACCGCTTTCGCGTCGTTTCGATGGCCGCGGGGCGAAACGTCGAGGAGGCGGCGAAACAGGCCGCGGAATTTTCGCCGCGCGTCATGGCGATGGCGGATGAGGAATCCGCGCGGCGACTACGCGAGATCGCCGGCGACGGCGTTCGCGTCGTGTTCGGCGAGGCCGGTTTGCGCGAAGTCGCGACGAGCGACGGCGTGGAGCTTTGCGTCTCCGGGATCGTCGGCGCGGCGGGACTGTCGCCGACGTGGGCCGCGCTTTCGGCCGGCATCCCCGTCGCGCTCGCGAACAAGGAAACGCTCGTCATGGCCGGGCGTCTCATGCTCGATCTTGCGCGGAAAAAGGGCGTGGAGATCCTGCCGATCGACTCGGAGCATTCGGCGATCTTCCAGAGCGTCGTCGGGCATAACCGCGGCGAGGTCGCGCGCATCGTATTGACCGCCTCCGGAGGGCCGTTTCGCGGACGGGAGGCCGCTTCGCTCGCGAACGTCACGCCCGAGGAGGCGCTGGCGCACCCCACGTGGAAGATGGGCCCGAAGATCACCATCGATTCGGCGACGCTGATGAACAAGGGGCTCGAGGTGATCGAGGCACGCTGGCTTTTCGACCTGCCGCCGGAGCGGATCGACGTCGTCATCCACCCCGGTTCGATCGTGCATTCGATGGTGGAGTTTCGCGACGGGCAGGTGATCGCGCAACTCGGCGTGCCGGACATGCGCGGGCCGATCGCGTACGCGCTCTCCTATCCCGAACGGCTGCCGGGGGTGATGCCGCGGCTCGACCTGACGGCGGTCTCACCGCTCGAGTTCTTTCCGGTGGACTTCGCCGCGTTCCCTTGTCTAAACTTGGCTTACGAGGCTCTGCGCGGCGCGCCGGACGCGCCCGCGGTGCTGAACGCCGCCAACGAAATCGCCGTGGCGGCGTTTCTTGACCGGCGCATCGCCTTTGGCGATATCGCGCGCGCGGTCGGCGAGACGATGAGGGAGGACGAGGGACGCGATCTGACGAGTCTTGACGACGTGATGGACGCCGACGCCCGCGCGCGGCGCCACGCGGCCGAATGGATCGCCCGGCGCTCCGGGTAGCGACGCATGGAATATCTACTCGCCTTCGGCCAAAAGGCCTTCTTTTTCGTCATCGTTCTTTCCGCGGTGATCATCGTGCACGAGTGGGGACACTTCATCGTCGCGCGGATGTGCGGCGTGGGCGTCGACGCGTTCTCACTGTTTTTCGGCAAGCCGCTTTGGAAGAAAAAGTACGGCCGAACGGAGTGGCGAATCGGCGCGATTCCGCTGGGCGGCTACGTGAAGATGGTCGGCCAGGTCGATCTGGATTCCGACTCCGCGGACAAGGTGGCCGAAGAGGACCGGCCGATTTCGTTCGCGCACAAGCCCGCCTGGCAGCGCGCGGCGATCGTCGCGGCCGGGCCGGTCATGAACTTCGTCCTCGCGTTCGTCATCTTCTCCGGCCTGTTTTTCGTCGGATACCCGACGACGACGACGCTCATCGGCAACGTGTCCGACGACGGCGCCGCGTGGGAGGCGGGCGTGCGTCCGGGAGATCGCGTCGTCGCGGTCGACGGCGAAAAGGTGTGGCGCTGGGACGACATGGCGGAGATCGTCGAGAAGAAACCCGGCGTTCCTCTGGTGTTCTCCGTCGAGCGCGACGGCGGCCGGCGCGACATCACGGTCACGCCGCGCTACGGAAACAAGCTGAATCTTTTTCAATTCGAGGTGGACGCGGGCGTCATCGGCATCTCGCCGGACGGCTACCTGCCGATCGCCGGCGTTCGCGGGCCCGATACCCCCGCGGCGCTCGCGGGATTGAAGACGGGCGATCTGATCAAGTCCGTGAACGGCAAGCCCGTGCGTTATTTTACGGATTTCGAGCATCTGTTCGCGCAATCCCAAGGCTCCGTCACCGTCGGCGTGGAGCGCGGCGGGCTGGCGATCGACGAGAGCAAGCGCCGTCCGACGACCATCGACATCGTGCTCGCCAAGTCCTCGCCGGGCGCCCGGGCGGCGGACCTCGGCATCGAACGCGGCGATCTCTACGTCGCGGAAACGACGGAGAAGAGCCCGGCGGCCGAGGCGGGCTTTCTGCCGGGCGACCGCATCGTGACGGCGGGCGGAAAGACCATCGAGGAGTGGTCGCAGTTCACGAAGATGGTCCGCGACAATTCGGGCGACGCGCTACCGGTCACCGTGTTGCGCGGTGGCGAGGAAATCACGCTTTCGGTCACGCCCGAGACGGCGATCGAAAAAGACATCATGGGCGAGCAGGTGAGTTTCGGGCGCGTCGGCATCTATCCGTGGAAGAGCTGGGCGTCCGCGGAGATCGTCGACGAGCGTTACTGGAACCCTTTCAAGGCCTTCGCGCGCGGGCTCGAAATGACCGCGACCTACAGTTACCTGACGGTGAAAAGCTTCGTGTACCTGTTCACCGGCGACGTTTCGCTCAAAAGCCTCGGCGGCCCGATCATGATCGCGGATCTTGCCGGGCGAACCGCCGAAACGGGCGCGTTCGGGTTTCTTGTGTTCCTTGCGGTCATCAGCGTGAACCTCGGCATCCTGAACCTTCTGCCGATCCCCGTGCTCGACGGCGGGCACCTCGCGATCTTCGCCGCGGAGTCGGTTTTCCGGCGGCCGATCCCGGCCAAGGGCTTGCGCGTGGCGACCAACGTTGGCCTGTTCCTCATCGGCTGCCTCATGTTCGCCGCGTTCTTCAACGACTTCGCGCGAATCTTCCCGGGCTTGAGGACGATGTTCGGGCTGCTGGAGTAAGACCGCGAGAGCAACGTCATCCTGAGTAAGACCGCGAGAGCGACGTCATCCTGAGCGAAGCGAAGGATCTGGCAACGCGAATCGCGGACTTGAAATACCGGGGAACGGCGTCTATCGCCAGGCCCGTTGAAATCTGCGCAATCTGCGTAATCCGCGGATAGACCTCACCCATGCTCACTCTTGCCGTCGATACCTCCGCAACGCAGGGCTCCGTCGCGCTCGTTCGCGACGGGCGCGTCGTCGTGGAGATCGACCTTCGTCTCGAAACGCACGCCACGAGCCACATCCTTCCCGCGATCGAGTGGGCCACGGCGTCCGCGGGCGTGACGCTTGCCGATATCGACCTGTTCGCTGCCGCGGAGGGACCGGGGTCGTTCACCGGACTTCGCATCGGCATCGCGACGGTGCTGGGCCTGGCGCGCGGCGCGGGCAAGCCGGCCGCCGGCGTACCGACACTGCACGCGGTCGCGTATCCGTGGCTGGCGGTGCAAAGACCGGTGCTGGCGACGGTGGACACTAGAAGCGGGCGCGTGTTCGCGCAGGTGCTTCTCGCCGGCGAGGCGGGCGAGATCGAGGAACTGACGGAGACCGTGAGCGTGGATGTGGCGGGACTCGCCGCGCTCGTGCGCGAAATGGCGTTGAACGGGGCCGCGCGCGTAAGCAAGCGGCCGCCACGTTCGCTAGACGAGCCGGCGATGCGGAAGATTGAGATTCCGGGCACGGTCCCGGGCACGAACCGGGATGGGGATGGGGTCTTACTCGATCCTCAATCCTCAATCTTCCCGTCCTCGTCGGCGACGGCATGGAGCGGCATCGAGTGGAAATCGCGGCGCTTTTGCCGCCTACCGGACTGTTGCCCCCACCGGGCGTGTGCTACCATCGCGCGTCGCACGTGGCGATTCTCGCGGAACGCGCGCATCGGCTGGGCCAGACGCGCGCGCCGCGTCCGATCTACGTGTCCGAATCATCCGCGGCGCACGCGCCGCCCCAACCCTGACGCACGCATGGATCGAGAAAGACCGCGATTTCGCCGTCCGCGCCTGACGCGCCGCCCGCGCCTCATGCGAAGGTCCCGCCGCGCCGATCGCGACGGGATGCCGGTGCGCCGGGGGATTTACCTTTTCCCGAATCTTGTCACGTCGATGGGCCTGTTGCTTGGCTTCTACGCCATCACGCAGTCCTTCCGCGGCGCTCCCGGCGAGGTGGAAAAGGCGTGCTGGGCGATCTTTTTTGCGGCGATTTTCGACTCGCTCGACGGCCGCATCGCGCGGATGACCAAGACCACCTCCGCGTTCGGCGCGCAATTCGATTCGCTTGCGGACCTCGTCAGCTTCGGCGTGGCGCCGGCGATCATCCTCTACAACTTCGCGCTCGCGCACACGTTCCGCCCGCGCGTCGGGTGGACCGTGGCATTCCTTTTCGTCGTCGCGGGCGCGCTGCGCCTGGCGCGCTACAACATCCGGCCGACAAGCGCCAAGCGATTTTTCGAGGGCCTTCCGATTCCCGCGGCGGCGGGAACGGCCGTTTTTACGGTCATTTTTTCGATGCACACGGGCCTTTTCGAGATCGTCGACGGCAACGCGCAATCGATCACGCCGGACGGCGTCCTGGGCCTTGCGCTCGTGCTCTCGCTCGCGATGGTCAGCACGCTGCCGTATTACGGGTTCAAGGACGTGGACCTTTTCCGCCGGCACAAGTTCAGCGTGCTGTTCACGGTCGTGACGATCATCGTCGTCATCTTCCAAGAGCCGGAGGTCAGCCTCTTCGCCCTGGCGGCAGCGTATCTCGTGTCCGGCCCGATCGTCTGGTTCGTGCGCCGGCGCCACCCGGCCGATTCGGACCTGGCGATTCTGGCGGCGGGCGTGCGGGGCGGGGGGGATGCGGACGCGACGTCCGACGCGACGGGATCGGACGATGGCGAT
>JAIOHV010000152.1 GCA_019912885.1 bacterium | reverse complement strand
CGCGGGTGCGCCGCCGCCGGGTCCGCGCCGCCGCGTTCGCTTTCGCGGTTGCTTTCGCCTCGGGCGCGGGGCTTGCGCGCGCGCAGGACGAGTTCGATACCGAAGACACCCCGCCCGAAATCGACATGCCGCTCGAAATCGACGACGACCCGTTCGGCGGCGTCGCCATGCGCGCCGCCGCGTCGATCGGCCTTGCCTACATCCTTCCCACCGTGCCCGACAAGGACGACGTCCGTCACGAAGACGCCGGCTCGTTCGAGGGATTCCTGCGCGGCGCGGCGTTGTCGCTCTACGGCGATCTTGCACCGAGGCTCGACGCGCGCCTGTCGATTTCCGCCGCGCATCGCCGCGATCTCGATCTCGATCAGGACGGCGCCGGCGACGATCCGCACGCGGGACGCGTCGTCGCGGTTTTGTCCGCGGCGTACGTGTCGTGGTACGCCTCGCCCGCGTTGCACGTGCGCGCCGGCATGATCCCGCTGCCCTGGTCGATCGCCACGGGCGACGCATGGCGGCACACCTGGGCCCTGTCCGCCGCGTCACGCCGCTTCGGCATCACGAACGGATGGGATCTCGGCGTTTCCGCTTCCGGCGCGCTTCCGCGGGCGATCGGCGCGTACGGCTTCGCCGTCGTCAACGGCGAGGGCAGCGCGCGCGAGGAGGATAATCGCTACAAGGAAGCGCAGGGCGTGCTGCGCGTTCGGCCGCTGCCGTTCGGCGGCCTGGCGGGCATCATCCTCTCCGGCGCGGTGATCTACGAAATGCGCGACGATCCGCCCGGCACGGCGATCGACCGCCGCGTCGCGTACGCGGGCCTGCTGCAGATCCCCGTCTGGCTTTTCGATCTCGGCCTCGAAGGCGGCGTTCAGGATTTCCACGAGCGCACCGATCGCGACCCGATCCGCGAGGCGATCGCGTCCGCCTACGCGAATCTCGAACTCCGCCACGACGCGGGCGTGTTCGTTCGCGCCGACGCTCGCGATCCGGACATCTCCGAGCGCTCCGGCCGCGAAAGCCGCCTCTCCTCGCGCATCGAGGGCCTGGCGCTCGCGGCCGACGAGGATCGGCGCCTCTACCTCGCCGCGGGCGGATACTATGTCATAAACCACGCCGTGCAGTTCGGGCCGTTCGTTTCCGCCGTCTTCTACGAGGAACGCGCCGGCGGCGAAACCGTCGCGCCGTCCGTCGCGGTCAACTTCGTCACGACGCTGGTGTTTTAATGTGCGCGTCGGCGCATCGGCACCCAACGCGCACAGGCTGAAAGGCCATCGCAAATTGCGAATCGCGAATGACGGACAACAGCGCATCGTGCGATGGACATTCCCAATTCTCCAATCCCCGTTCCCAATTCTCTCCGTATCCTGGGTGTCTTCTCCGTGCCCTCTGCGTACCGCCGAAATGCGTGTTAAGATCGCCCGATTGGAGGAAGGCGCACCGCTTTTTTCTGGAGGACCGACATGCGTGAGTGGACTTTGAGGTTCTGTATCGTCGCGCTTGCCGCATACAGCGCCGGGTACGTGGCGTGCGCCGCGGATGGCGAGGATTCGACGCTGTTCGACGCGGACGATGACACGGCGGACGGCGACGACGACGACGATGACGACTTCGACGACACCGAGTGCTCGGGCGGCAACAATCAGTGCGGGATCGACTACGACTGCAACCCCGGCTGCGACGCTTCGCAAGAGGGCTGCCAGATGGCCATCATGATCAACGACGACCGCGAGGCGAACCCCGCCGAGAGCGACTGCGCGCCGGCGATTCGCTGGCACGACGGCCTCGCGGCGGTCGCGCTCGCGCACTCGCAGGACATGTGCGACCGGCAGTTCTTCGAGCACGAAAACCCCGACGGCCAGGACCCGTTTGATCGTATGAGCGCGGCGGGCATTTCGTTTTTCGCGGCGGGCGAGAACATCGCGATGGGCACCGACGGCGCGTTCGACGTGCAGGACCTTCAGAATCAATTCATGAACGAACCGCAATGCGTAGCAAATCATCGCGGCATCATTTTGAGCCGCGACCTGACGCACGTCGGCATCGGCGTGTATCATTGCGACGATGGCAACATGTACGTGACGCAGGATTTCGCCACGTTCGACCAGGACGCCATTCGCGACGATCCGCACGAATTTTGCGGCTGACACCGCGCGCCGCGCCGGCGTCGGTCCGCGCGCGAGGGGAGTTTTGATGGGAGCGTTTCCGACCGGGAGCCCGAAGGATTTCGTCCGCGCCGTCTCCGACGGATTTCAGACGCTGTCCGTCACGAACCTAAGGAAGTTTCAGCCCGCGCATCTGAAAATGCTGCTGCAGAATATCCTGATCCTGGAGCGCGAGATCCGCTCGGATCAACCGGCGAGCGAAGACTTCGAGGCGATTCGCAAAAAGAACTTCCGCCTGGGGAATCTCACGCGCGCGCGCCTTGTCATCAACGAATTCATCCGCGCGCGCCGCATCAACATGGGATGATTTTCGAATGGGGAATGCGGAATTGCGAATTGGGAATCAAATCGCATGAACGCAATCCGGCGGTAAACGGCGAACACCGGGACGGCGGGCGCGTTGCGGCGACGAACAGAGCCGCGCGCGTAAGCAAGCGGCCACCCCGTCCGCATATTGAGCGGGCTGTCGAAAGAGCCGCGCTCGTAAGCAAGCGGCCGCCCCGCTGTCGGACGAGCCGCTCCCGTCCATTCAGTCCATCTCGTCCATTTTGTCCATTCGAAATCCGCGCCCCGCGTCGCGCGCCGACAAGCCCGGCAACGCCGTCGGCGCACACGGCCGCGGCGCGTCGAAACACAACGCGCTCGCCGGTACGTAAAGACGCAATCCGCTGCGCGTCATCATCGGGCGCGCATCGACCGCCGGCAACGCGCGCCGCCCGCAGGCGAATCGATGGAACGCCGGCAATCCCCCCTCGCACGGCTCGTGGATCGGCGGCGCGATGTGGAGCGCGATCATAAGGCCGATCGACACTGTCGCCGCGGCGCGCAACGCAAAGCCCGCGAACGCGCGCGACTCCATCGCCCAAAGCGCGAGGCCGCCCGCGGCGAGCGCCCAGAAGCTCGCGCCGGCGAATCGCGGATCGGGCGCGGTCAAGAGCCAGAACGGCAGCGTCACGATCGCGGGCGCAAGAACGAGCGCGCGCCCGTGCCATCGGCGGCGCGCCGCGCCAAACGCCGCTAGCGCGATCGCCGCGAGGCCAAGCGGCACGAAGACATCGAACGGTCGCGACAAATGGCGCGCCAGCCATCGCGCGCGCCAATCCGGCGGCAGCACGCCCGAACGCACGTAAGACGGGTCGCGCGCGACCGCGCGAATGATCTCCATCTCAAGGGCGGCCTGCGTTTTGGTCACGCGCCAATCCACGCCGGCCGGCGCGACGGTCGCGGGATAGAGCGGATACCCCGACAACACGTATCCGCGCGCGATCCACGGCGCCATCACGATCATTCCCGCCAACGCGATCGCCGCAAACGCCCGACCGCGCCGCGACGCCACAAAAACGAGCGCCACGGCCAACGCCGCGCCGGCATACACGACGAACGTCAATTTCGTCGCGACACCCGCGAACGCAACAAGCGCGAATGCGCCCGCCGGCATCGGCGCCAACGCGCGCTCCTCGCCCTCGTTCAATGCGAAAGCGCCCTGGTTTCGGAGCTTGAACCGCGACCGTAAGGGAGCGGGTACGATGTCCGCCATCTCGGCAAGCCAAAGCGCGAGCATCGCCCCGTATATATAAATATATACATCCGGCGACGGATTCTGAACGAGCCCGCCGCTTGCCCATCCGCCGACCGGAACCAGCATCAACGCCGCGAACGCGCGCGCGAAGCTCGACGCACCTCCGGCGCCAAATGCCGCGCCGCGCGCAAGGCGCACGATCGCGACAACAAACGCCAGCGTCGCCGCCAGGTACGGGCTGTTCGGCGCGCACGAGCCGAAATCGACAAGCGACACAAAAAGGAACGACGCGTTGTTGAACGCAAACCGTCCGTGCAGGTTGCCGAGCCCCGGCACAATCGGCGCCTCGCAGATCCAGTTCAGAAGCGGCAGATGGTAGAGACCGAAATCCGGCGCGCGCGGCGCGACAAGGGCGCGATTGGTCAGAACGCACGCGACCGCGACGACGAACAAAACCGTCCGCCGTGTCGTCCGGCGTGCGTCGCCGGAACGATCGCGCGGCTCGTTTGCGCGCGTCAGGCCGAGCGCGAATAGCGCACAACCGACGGCAAGAAATGTCAACGATGCGATCGCGTTGACCGGCAGAACGAAATGCCAGAGTTGCAAAAGGGCTACGACGGCCGCGACGCCGACAAAAAACGCATCCTCGATCGGCCGCCTTTGTCGCTCGACGTCATTTGACGAAGTGTCGCGGCTCGATACGCGCACCGCGATCACCAACGCCGCGCGGCCGAATCCCACAAGCGCGACAAACCACGCCGCGCCGATCGCGAGGATCGACAAGATAGGTCCGAGCGTGCCCGCGATCGACGAAACCGGATCGGCGACGCCTGCCGCCGCGCGCGCGACCGTGGCCTCGAGCAGGTGCGTCGCCAGGCCCGCGAACGCGACCGCCGCGACAAACGCGAAAACGTCGTCGCCGCGAAGGTTCGCGCGATCGCGAATCGCGCCGCGCATCTCCGCGATGCCGCCGCGGGCGAGAGCGACCGCCAGGGCGGCGAGCGCGGCGGCGATGCGTACAACGGATGTCGCGGCAAGCGCGCCCGCCATGTCTTCCGCGCCGACGCCCGACGGCAGCGGCGGCGGATCGGAAAAGCGAAAGACGGTCAAAGCGCCGATGACCACCGCGGTCCATCGCGCGATCGCGGCGCCGCTCATGGCATCGGCCGGCCTTCGTGCGTCAACAGAAGCGCGCCGGCCGACGCCCGTGCGACAAAAAGCCGCCCCGCACCCTCACCCGCCGACATGCCGCCCGCGCTTTCCCGGTACGCGTACGCGCACGCATCGAGCGCCTCGGCCGCCGGTTCGCCCGCGCACAGCGCCACCGCCGATCCGCCGAACCCCGCGCCGGTCAACCGCGCGCCGAGCGCGCCAAGCGTTTTCCGCATCGCGTCGACCATCGCGTCGAGCGCGGGGCTCGAAACCTCGTAGTCGTTCGCGAGCGACGCGTGGCTTTGGTTCATGAGCGCGCCGAAACGCAACAGATCGCCGGTTTCGAGTGCGCGCGCGGCTTCGTCCACGCGCGTATTTTCCGTGACGACGTGTCGCGCGCGGCGGAAGATGTGATCGGGCATCGCGTCCCGATGATGCATGAGCATCTCGACCGTCGCATCGCGCAGCGACGCAACGCGCTCTCCGGCTTCGTCCAGCAGAACGCAAGCATCCGCGCATTCGCGCACGCGCTCGTGATACGCCCCCGCCGAAAGACGGCGGGGCGCGCCGGTGTCGCCGACGACAAAAACCGCATTCTTCGGTATCGCGACGAATCGCCGCGACAGATCGCGGCAGTCAAGCCGCATCGCGCATCCCTCACGCGCGGCCGCGATCGCGAGCGGATCGAGGATGCCGCACGGCACGCCCAGGTGCGTGTGCTCGATGAGGCGCGCGGCGAAGGCGACGTCGCTTGCGCTTCGCGCCTTGCCGAATAGCGCGTCAAGCGCCATCACCAGTCCGACGCACGTCGCCGCGGACGACGACAGGCCGCTGCCCGCCGGCACGTCGCTCGCGATGAAGACATTCGCGCCGGTGACATGCCGGCCCGCCTCGATCGCGCCGGCGATCGCGCCGCGCACCGCGTCGTGCCACGCACCCACGGGAGACGGATCTCTGATGGCGAACTCGCCGCGCTCGCCGAACTCGCGGCTGATCGCTTCCACGCGATCGTCCACGCGGCGCGAGGCCAGCACGTAAACGCGCGCGTCCACGGCCATCGGCAGCGCCAGGCCGCCGTTGTAATCGGTGTGTTCGCCGATGAGATTGACGCGGCCCGGCGCGGCGACGATCGCCTCGGGGCCCGCGCCGAACGCCGCGCCGAAGGCCATCATCGCGTCATCGAAGGTCGTCGCGCCCGGCATATCCGCCCGCGTTGTGATCGAAAAAATCGCGTGATACCGTTGCTGGTTCGACATGATGGAGGGCGCTTTCGCCCATGGCAAGACACATCGCCGTATTTCTCCTTTCCGCCGCGTTTTTCGCGCTTGCGTGCCCGCACGCGCGCGCGGGTTATTACGACCGCGGGCGAAACGACCTCCACAGCCTCGCCGAGGGCGGCAATTTCGAAGGCGTCAAAAAGCGCCTCGACAAGGGGGACTCCCCCAACAAGATCGGCGAGAAAGGGCGCACGCCGCTGCACGTCGCCGCCGACTGGGGCTACGCCGACATCGTCGGGCTCCTCGTCGATCGCGGCGCGACGATCGACTTTCAGGACGAGGACGGCGCAACGCCGCTCGCACTGGCCGCCAGCAAGGGGCGAAAAGCCGCCGTCGCGCTATTGCTTTCGCGCGGGGCGAGCGTCGATACCGCGGACAAGACCGGCGCGACCTCGTTGCATCGCGCCGCGGAAAAGGGAAGCCCCCCGATCGTCGGGATGATGCTCGCGACGAAACCCGCGCTTGACGCCGCCGACGAGAGCGGGCGCACGCCGCTTCACATCGCCGCGAAGCACGGGCGCGCCATCGCCGCCAAACAGATCATCGACGCGGGCGCCGATGTGCACGCCGCGAACAGGAAAGGTTCGACCGCCCTGCATTACGCCGTGGCCGCCGGCCGGATCGATCTGGCCAAGCTCCTTCTGGCGCGCGGCGCCGATCCGTCCGCCGCGGGCGAATATGGAACGACGCCGCTATGCCTCGCCGCGGAAAAGGGGCACCTGGAGCTTGTCGACCTGCTTGCCGGCGTCGGCGCCAATATCGAGGCCCGGTGCGGCGACGAGCAACTCACGCCGCTTCTTTCCGCGGCGCGCGGCGGCGAAACGCGCGCCGTCGCGCTGCTTGTCGCGCGGGGCGCCGACGTCAACGCGCGCAGCTCCTACGGCGTCTCCGCGCTGCACTACGCCGCCAAGGAACGCAATCTGACGATGGCGAAGATCCTGCTCGCCAAGGGCGCCCAGCCCGAGGCGGCCGATCAATACGGGCGCAGCGCGATGGACTACGCGCGCGGCGATCCGACGGCGGACTACGTCGAGGCGCTTTCGTCGTATCTCAACCTCGGTTCGGTTCGTCCTCCCGAAGCGGCGGAAGAAACCGAAAACCTGATGCTGAAGGAAGGTTCTCTCGCGGAATCCGAAGAGGAAGCCGCGGAAGGCGAAGCCGTTGCGGAGGGCGAAGCCGTTGCGGAGGGCGAAGCCGGCGACGAAGCGAACGCCGGCGGAGCGGTCGTTGGTGGCGAAGCCGTTGCCGAGGGCGAAACCGCTGATGGCGAAGCCGCTGATGGCGATACCGTTGCGGAGGGCGAACGCGCCGACGGCGGCGCCGCCGTGGCCGCGGGCGCGCCTCCCGCCGAGGGCGACGCAGCGGGCACGGTCATATCCGATGGGCTGGATTTCGGACCGGGCGGCGACGTGCCCGTCTCCGAAGACGATATCGACGAAGACGCGGCGATGGCCGAATCGGCGCCCGATGATAATGACGAGGCTGCCGCGCCGATTCCCGCCGCCGATTCCCCGGACGCGCCGATGGATGCGTCGCCGGACGTGGAAACGTCCGCGCCGATCGAACCGGCGCCGCCCGTGGA
>JAIOHV010000151.1 GCA_019912885.1 bacterium | reverse complement strand
CAACGAAATCGAAGGCTCCGGCCCGGCGGGCCGCGTGACGCCGGAGGACGTGCAAGCGTTCGCCAAGGGCGAGACCCCCGCGCGCCGCGAAGCGAAGGCCGAAGAAGAAGAACGCGAACCCCGCGCGCCGCGCGCCACCGGCGCGCCGTCGGGCATTCCGTTTTTCGACCCGCCGCCGATGCCGGACTTCTCGAAATTCGGTCCCGTCGAAACGGAGGCGTTCCGATCGATCCGGCGCAAGATCGCCTACAGGCTCGCGACATCCGCGATCCTCATTCCGCACGTGCCGCACCTGGACGAGGCGGACGTCACCGAGCTCGATAAGCTGCGCATGGAGGAACGCGAGCGCCTCGCCGACGTGCCCGGCGGTCGGCTCACCCTGATGCCGTTCCTGATGCGCGCGGTCGTCTCGGCGCTCAAGGCGTATCCGCGTTTCAACACGAGCCTTGACCCGGACCGCGAGGAGCTCGTCTACAAGAAATATTACAACGTCGGAGTCGCGGCCGACTCGCCCAAGGGCCTCGTGGTGCCCGTGGTGAAGGACGCGGATCGCAAGAGCATCCTTGAGCTTTCCGCCGCGATTTACGATGTCGGCACGCGCGCGCGCGACGACAAACTTGAAGCTGCCGATTTTCAGGGCGGCACGTTCACGATCACGAACATCGGGCCGCTCGGCGGCCTGTTCGCGCCGCCGATCATCAACTACCCGGAAGTGGCGATCCTCGGCGTGTACAAGGTGCAGGACAAGCCGGTCGTGCGCGACGGGCGCATCGTGATACGCAAGATGATGCCGATCGCCGTGTGCTTCGATCACCGCGTCAACGACGGCGCCGACGCCGCGCGTTTCCTCAACCACATCATCGCGCTCATCGAAAACCCGCGCCGCCTGCTGGTCGAGGGCTGACCGATGGTGATGGGCGAGTTCACCGAGAAGACCGAGGTCGTCGTCATCGGCGCGGGACCGGGCGGCTACGTCGCCGCGCTGCGCGCCGCGGATCTCGGCAAGGAGGTCATCCTCATCGAGCGCCGGCCGCAAGACGGCGGCGTGTGCCTGCTCGAGGGCTGCATTCCGTCAAAAACGCTCATCGCCGCGGTCGAGACGATCCACACCGCGATGGCGGCGAAGGAGATGGGGGTCACGTTCAAGGACCTGGCGGTGGACATCGACGCGATGCGCGCCTTCAAGGAAAAGGTCGTCGGCGACTTGTCGAGGGGCGTGTCGGGGCTATTGAAGGGGCGTGGCGTCACCACGGTGCGCGGCTCGGCGCACTTCACCGATTCGAAAACGCTGCGCGTGGAGGGCGACGAAAACGCGGCCTCGGACCTGGCCGGCGTCAAGTTCGAACACGCCATCATCGCCACCGGCTCGCGCCCCGCGCTGCCGCCGTTCGCGCGCGGGGTGGAGGGCGTGTGGGACTCGACCGCGGCGCTCGAATTGCGCGAAATCCCCAAGCGCCTTCTTGTCGTCGGCGGCGGATACATCGGACTGGAACTCGGGCTCGTGTACGCGGGGCTCGGCTCGAAGGTCGCCGTCGTCGAACTGCTTCCGGGCCTCCTTGCCGGCATGGACCCCGACCTGGTGCGCGTCGTGAAAAAATCGTGCGAGGCGCGATTCGAATCGTTGCGCCTTTCGACGAAAGTCACGGCGATCAAGAAACAGAAGTCCGGTTTCGCCGTGACGATCGAAACCGGCGGAAAGTCCGTGACGGAAACCTTCGACCGCGTCCTGGTCGCCGTCGGCCGACGCCCGAACACAGACGATCTGGGGCTCGACAAGACGGGCGTGAAGGTTCGCGAGGACGGATTCATCGAGGTGGACGAGACGCGGCGCACCGCCGAAACGAACATCTTCGCCATCGGCGACGTGACGCCCGGCCCGATGCTCGCTCACAAGGCGAGCCGCGAAGGCAAGGTCGCCGCGGAGGTCATCGCCGGGCATCCGAGCGCGTTCGACAACCGTGCGATCCCCGCGGTGGTGTTCACCGATCCGGAGCTCGTTTCCGCGGGACTTACGGAGGCCGAGGCGAAGAACGCCGGCCTGAACGTGAATGTCGCCCGCTTCCCGCTTGCCGCGCTTGGCCGGGCGAAAACCATCGGACGCACCGAAGGCGTCGTGAAGATCGTCGCCGACAAGGACAGCGGCCTTCTGCTTGGGATCGGCATCGCCGCGCCACACGCCTCAGAGATGATCGCGGAATGCGCGCTCGCTATCGAAATGGGGGCGACGCTCGAAGACCTGGCCTCGACGATCCACCCGCACCCGACGCTCTCCGAGTCAATCATGGAGGCGGCGGAGACGGCGCTCGGCGCGTGCGTGCACGTCGCGCGGCCGAAAAAGAAATGAGCTTTACCACAGAGGACACAGAGAGCACGCAGGATTCTTGCGTGAATGAATCTGTTCCCTCCGTGTCCTCTGTGTTCTCCGTGGTGAATTGCGAATCCATTCCGCATTCCGCATTCCGCACTCCGCATTCCCTGTGACGCTCTTCCTTTTCCTCCTTGGCCTTGTCGCCTTGCTCGTCGGCGCGGAGCTTCTCGTGCGCGGCGCGGCGCGGCTTGCGGTCGCCGCCGGCATCACGCCTCTTGTCGTCGGGCTGACCGTTGTCGCGTTCGGCACG
The DNA here is from genome assembly GCA_019912885.1 of bacterium. NCBI lineage: Bacteria > bacterium. The sequence continues at coordinate 16,787 of JAIOHV010000151.1, read as the reverse complement.
AGCAGCCCGGAGCTTGCCGTGTCCGTGAATTCGAGCCTCGACGGCGCGCCGGGAATCGCGCTTGGCAACGTCGTCGGCAGCAATATTTTCAATATCCTTTTCATCCTGGGCCTGGCCGCGATCATTTCGCCGCTTTCGGTGAAGGCGCAGCTCGTGCGCCTGGACGTGCCGCTCATGATCGTCGTGTCCGTCGCCGCCTGGGGGATGGCATACGACGGCCGGATCGGGCGCGTCGACGGCGCGATCCTGTTCGCGGTGCTCGCCGCGTACCTTGTCGTCCTTGTCCGCAAGAGCCGCCGCGAGACCCGCGAGATCAAAAAGGAGTTCGAAGCCGAATTCGGCGAGGCCGCCGAAGGCCCCAGGGATTACGCGGTCAACGGCGCGCTCATCGCCGCCGGCCTCGTGCTTTTGGCCGTCGGATCGCGCTGGCTCGTCGCCGGGGCGGTGGCCTTCGCGACGCGCCTTGGCATCTCGGAGATCGTCATCGGCCTGACGATCATCGCGGCGGGCACGTCGCTGCCGGAGGTCGCCGCGAGCGCGATGGCCTCGTATCGCGGCGAGCGCGACATCGCCGTCGGCAACGCGGTGGGCAGCAACATCTTCAACATCCTGTGCGTGCTGGCCTTGACGGCCATCGTCGCGCCCGGAGGCGGCGTTCCGGTACCCGCGCAAGCCTTCGCGTTTGATCTCCCCGTGATGATCGCGGTCGCCGTCGTGTGTTTTCCGGTCTTCTTTTCGTACGGATCGATCACGCGGACCGAAGGCGCGGTTCTGGTGGCGCTTTATGCCGTCTACACGACGCATCTCGTCCTGACGACGACATCGCACCCCTTCGCGCCGACGTTCCGCGCGATCGCCCTGTACGCCCTGGTGCCCGCCGCGGCCGCGTTCATCCTCGGCCACTTCGCGCTCGAGGTGCGGCGGGCGATGGGGAAAGCGCACTAACCACGGAGGACACAGAGGACACGGAGGGAATCGCAAAAAAACACTGATGTGTTTTCTCTGTGTCCTCTGTGTCCTCCGTGGTAAATTGCGATTCCATGCACGGCACGCACACCACCCTCGTTCCCGGCGGGCGATACGCGACCCGAAGCGCGTGGCTTGGCCCCGCGTTCGCCGCGCCTGCCCGGCGCATCGTATCGCTGGTGCCGAGCCTGACCGATGCGCTTTTCATGCTCGGCGCGGGCGATGCGCTTGTCGGACGCACGGAGTTTTGCGTTCGGCCCGAGAAGGCGCTTGCCGTGCCCGCGTTCGGCGGAACGAAAAACTGCCGCGTCGATGAGATCCTCGCCCTGTCGCCCGATGTCGTACTCGCCAACAAGGAAGAGAACGTGCGCCGCCGCGTGGAGGAGATCGCCGAACGCGCGCCCGTGCTGTTGACCGACCCCGGCGCGCCGCACGACGCGCCCGCGCTTTGGGAGGAGCTTGGTTACATCACGGGCCGCCGCGACGCCGCGCGCGAGTTGGCCGGCGAGGTCACGCGCCTTTGCGGCGAGATGCACGCCGCCGCGCAAACCGGCCCGCGCCCGCGCGTCGTCTATCTGGTATGGAAAGACCCGTGGATGGTCGCGGGGCACGACACCTACATTTCGCGCCTGCTCGCCGCGGCGGGAATCGAGAATGCGCTGCCGGGCGAATACGAGCGCTTTCCGCAAATCGAGCCCGGCGCGCTCCTTTCGATCGACGCCGACGCGATGTTGTATTCGACCGAGCCCTACGCGTTCGAGCTGCCGCGCGATCTGCTCGAAGGCCCCCGTGATGCGATCGCGCGAGGCGGCGGGCGATTCGACATCCCCGACCGGCCGAGCGCGTTTCTTGTCGATGCGGTGCCCTTGTCCTGGTATCCGTCGCAAACCGCGAAGGGCCTTGCCGCCGCCGCGCGGCTGCGTGACGCGATCATCGCCGCGGAGCTATCCGGCGCGGGCGACGCATTTTGATGCGCGCGCGCGCCGCTTTGGCGGCCGGCATTTTGTTCGCGGCGATCGCGCTGGTTGGCGTGAAGCCGTCCTCCGCCAAGGACGCGGATGACGACGAGACCCCATTGTCGGACGGCGCCGAGGCGGCGGACAGCGCCGCGCGCGACGAGCAGCCGATTTCCGGTTTCGGCCTCTTCGTCGACCAGGATTTTTTCGTCCCGCCGATCAACCAGGACCGCAATTATACGATGGGCGTGGCGTTGCAGATCTCGGGCCGATGGGTCGAACGCGGCCACATCGAGGCGCCGCTTGAGGCGACCGATCGTTTTACGGGCTTCTGGTTGCTGCACGACGCGCAAACGATGGGACGCGGGCGTTTCGGCAAATCGCACAGCCTGACGCTCGGGCAAATCAGCTTCACGCCCGACGATCTGTCCGCCGAAGGCCCCGTGCATCAGGACCGTCCGTACGCGTCGCTGCTTTACGCCAATATCTACCGCATGACGATTTACGGCGACGATCTCACCTATTCGTCGGCCCTCACGTTCGGCGTGCTCGGCCTCGGCGCGGGCGGCGCGTCGCAAACATTTCTCCATCAGCAGACGCGCCGATTCACCGGCCGCGACGCACCCGTCGATCCGGAGGGCTGGGAGCATCAGATCTCCGATGGCGGCGAGCCGACCATGCGCTATTCCATCGGCGTGACGCGCCTTGTCACCGACTCGGCGTACCACGATTTCGCCATGATGCTGGACGGCAATTTCGGATATTACATGAACGGCGCGGCGGGTGTCGGCACGCGCGTCGGCAAACTCAGCTCGCCGTTTTGGCAAGGGCCGGCCGTCGACGATACGCAGGAGGGTGGCAATCAGTTCAACTGGGACGAAAACGCCCCCGCCTCGCGCCGGCGATCCAGCAATTCCTGGGAAGCGTATTTCTCGCTTTCCGGCAAGACGCGGCTTGTTCTCTACAACGCGTTTTTGCAGGGGCAGTTTCGCGAAAGCGACGTCACCTTCGACGCCTCGCAGATCGAGCGCATCATCCTCGAGGGGCAGGGCGCGATCACGCTCGGCTACGCGGGCTGGAACCTGACCTACGCCATCAGCGCCCGAGGCCGCGAATACTCCGGCCCTCACGCGCGCGACCACTTCTGGGGCGGAATTTATTTGACGAAGGGGTTTGTGGATTAGTGGATCGAGGATTGAGGATCGAGGATTGAGTTCACACGCCGATCCCGTGCCCGATCCCGTGCCCGTGCCCGTGCCCGTGCTGCGTCGTCACTCGTCACTCGTCATTCGTTACTTGCGATGAACTTCCGGCCTTCCAGACTTCTTCCCTTCCCGCTATGCTTTGGCGCCCTTAAATCCGACGCGCCTATCATTCGCGCCCCGGGGAGAGAACCGTTGATCGCCCTCCACTTGCCGCTTCATCCTCGCGCTCGCCGTGCGGCGCGTTTCGTTCTTGCCGCGACCGCGCTTTTCGCGCTCGCCGCCACGCCCGCATACGCGGACATCGCCATCGTTCGCGGCCACGAGGCCGACGCGAACACGGTGCTTGTCGCCTTTGACGGCGACGCCGGCGGCGCGGACATCGCCCTGGGCATCGCGGGGGCGGGATTCCGGATCCGCCACGTCTCGACCGTCGCGGGGCGTCGCCTTGCCCCGGAAGTCCTGACGCAAAAATCCTTCGCGCTCGCAAACGTGCATCACGCGCTCGTGGAGATCGACGGCGACATCGAGGCCGCCATCGCGCGACTTTCGGCGCTTGCGCCGATTCGCGCGGCGGAGCCGAACTTTCTGCACCGCCCGCTGCTGACGCCGAACGACGAGCATTACGTCGAATATCAGGGCAACTTCCGGCAGATCAACGTCGAGCGCGCATGGGACTACGGCCGCGGCGAAGGCGTCGTCGTTTCGGTCATCGACACCGGCTACCGCACCGAGGGCATGTTCGACGGCGCGACGCACCTGCTTGCCGGTTACGATTTCTGGGGCGACGACGAGGACGCGACGGATTATTCCGGCCACGGGACGCACGTCGCCAACACGGTCGCCGAGGCGACAAACAACGGCGTGGGCATGGCGGGCATCGCGTTCGAGGCGACGATCCTGCCGGTGAAGGTCTTCCCGGACAGCGCGCCGTCGGATGCGTTTTACGCGAAGGACAGCGACGTCATCGACGGCATCCTCTACTCGTCCGACGAGGGCGCGCACGTCATCAACATGAGCCTCGGCGGCGGCGGCGCGAGCGGGCTTTTCCAGAGCGCGATCACGCAGGTCTTCGAGGACGGCGTTGTCGTCATCGCGGCGTCCGGCAACACCGGGCGCGCGCCGGTGGAATATCCCGCCGCGTACGACAACGTGCTCTCGGTCGGCGCAAGCCGCCGGCACGATCCCGGCGCAAGCCCCGGCCGCGCGTTCTTCTCGTCCTTCGGCGACGATCTCGATGTCATCGCGCCGGGCAGCTACATCTTCCAGCAGACGTTCGACGAGGACTCGTTGCAGATCGCGTATTATGGCCTGTCCGGAACGAGCATGGCTTCGCCGCACGCGGCCGGCGTCGCCGCGCTCATGATCTCCGTCGCCGGGCACGATCCGGAGCTCGTCGTGGAGACGATGATCGACACCGCGTTTTCGCCCGGCGGGGGATTCTCGCCTTATCTCGGTTTCGGCGAAATCGACGCCTATGCCGCGGTGCGCGCGTACATGGACGCGTACATCGACGAGAGCGCGCCGCCGGAGGACGACGACGACGACGACACGGACGACGACGCCGACGATGACGCGCAAAACGAGGAATGCGAACAGCTCGCCGGCATGATCTACGACCAGTGTGCGTACGCGCTCGACGGCGCGGACGATATCCTCGCGGCGGAAACCGCCTGCGAGGAGGGCGACGGCGACTGGGAATGCGTCGCCGAGTGCGCCGACCATCCGAACGTCACGGATTGCGCCTCGTTCGCCACGTGCCTTGATGACCGCTGCGGCGTCAAGATTGCTCCCGCGGACGCCGACACCGGCGGCGGCGACGATGATGACGATGACGGGGGAAGCTGCGGCTGCTGATCGGAAAATATGGACAAAATGGACATCATGGACCGAATGGACGTGATGGACAGTTGACGAGCGCGTGTGCCGGGGCGATGTCGCCTGGCACAGCGCGCTGGCGATGACCTTTCAGACTTTCAGTCTTCCAGCCTTTCAGCCTTCCAGTCTCTTCCCTCCGCTAGCATCCACACCCGTCATCGTCATCGTCATCATCATCATCATCGTCATCGGCCGCATCGTCGTCATCGCCGGCATCAGGGATATCCGAGTCCGCGTCGTCGTCGTCGTCGGACGCCGGATCGTGGGCCTCGGCCGGCGGGGAGGGCCAGGACGCCAGCCCTTCGTCGTCGATGGCGCGTACGGAGAAATAAGCGGCGTCCTGAGGCGCGTCGATCGTGAGGCGCTGGCGATAGCCGCCGCGTTCGATATCCGCGCCGCCCGCGCCAGCCGCCTGTGCGCTCTCGAACGCCTCAAGCGACGATAGTGCGCCCGCGCTCGCGGCGTGGCGAACGTCGTACCCCGACACGCGCCCGCAGCCGCCGTCGTCGCCCGGCGCGGTGAACGTCAGCGTGAACGTGCCGTCGCCGTTACGCACCACATCCAGGTCGGTGACCATCCGCGGCGCGAGCACGTCCGCGTTGTAGAATCCGGTGCCGCGCTCGTCGTTGCGGAACCCGCGCCAGTCGCTGTTGGCCCGCTCGCCGATGCACTCGCGCCCCTTGCTCTCCCACGCGTACACGAAGCCCTCGTGCGTCGGCTGGACGATCTCCAGAAGGCCGTCGCGGTCGATGTCGCCGACCGCCGCGGACGCGATCAGCCAGTTGTGCGTGTTCTTCGGCCAGTCCGGCGCCTCCAGGCCGCGCGCGTCGATGGCGTGCACGAAATATCCGCCGCTGCCCTGGATCGTCTCCGGCCGGTTGTCGCCGGAGATATCCGCGACGACGGGGTTGACGAAAAACTGCACGTCCTCCATGCGCTCCAGGAAGATCATGTCCGAGTAGTTCTCCAGATCCCACGCCGACAGATTCCACGAGATCGCCTTCGTGACGCCTTCGATCTTGTTCAAAAGCCCCGCGGTCGGGATGATGAACTGGATCGAATCGTCGCCCCGGAATTTCGCGAACGTGCCGTTGGCGCTTGTCGTCAGGTTCAGCCGGTCGAAGTAGTTTTTCACCTGCGTCGTCATGCCGTCGTACAGGATCATCTGCGGCATCCACAGGAACCCGCCGGTCGAGATGTGCGCGACGCCTTCGTCATCGACGTACACCGCGGGCGAGTTCGTCGCGCCGGTTGTCAGCGGCGGAAGCGGGATCGCGCTGCCCAGCGGCGCGAGCGCCTTGGCCGGCCAGCCCGGCAGATACGGCCCGTTCGGATTGTCGTTGCCGTTCCAGTACAGGGCGTAGATGCGGCTCGATACCAGCAGCCCGTCGCCGCACGCCTCGGATGTCGGCACGATGACCGACGGATGCGTCGCGATGTCCACGTCCGCGCCGCCCGGCAAAAGAATGCCCGCGGCCGGGCTTCCGAGCACCTGCGCGGGCAGGTCCGAATCGCACACCTTGCCCGGCGGCACCTCGCCGGGCGCGGAGGTGAGAAGCACCGGCCAGCCCGGCGCCATGTCCACCTCGCCGTCGGTGTCGGCGTCGATCGCCGACCACGCGTAGATCATCTGGTCGTACGAGGCGACGATGATCTCGAGGATGCCGTCGCCGTCCAGATCGGTGAGCACCGGCGACGCCACGATCGCGTTGCCGTGGCCGTAGTCGTCGGTCGTGTCGTTCCCGGGCTCCGCGGACCCGACCGGGAATCCCGGCTCGACAGGACCGCCCGCATGATCGTTGCCGTCGGCGTGGATGGCGTACACGCGCCCGCCGAGCGTGGCGACCACGATCTCCGGATAGCCGTCCGCGTCGATATCCGCGACGGCCGGCGTCGCCAGGATGCCGTCCGCGTTATGCGTCTCGGCCGGAAGCTGCACGGGGAATCCCGGCGCCTCGGCAAATTCGCCCGCGCCGTCGGCTTTGAGCACGTGCACCGCGCCGGTGGAGGTCGCCAGCACGATTTCGAGCGTGCCATCGGCATCGCCGTCCAGATCGACAAGGCGCGGGCTCGCCTCGATCGACGCGCCCATGTCAAACGGGAAGCTCGCCACGAGGCCCGTTTCCGGATCGTCATCGCGCTGCAACTGAATCGTGCGCCGGTCCTCGCCGTACACCGGCGAGCCGTCCATGTCGTACCAGGCCGAAACGCGCAGGGTGACCGTGTTGTCGTGGATGTCGCTCGGCGGGTTTTCCCACGCGCTCGGCGGCATCACGCCGGACAGGTCGATCGACGCGATGAGGCCGTCGATCGGCCCGGCGGCGTCGCCTTGCGCGAGCACATCGAACTCCTCGTCGTACGGCTGCGCGCCGCGCGCGGCCTCGATCGTCCAGGAGAACGCGCCGGTGCGCGAGGCAATATTCCCCATCACGTCCACGACGGGCGTCTTCGACGGATCGACCACCCGCCACCAGCGCGGGCTCGTGATGCGCACCTCGGGCGGGATGCGCGGATCGAGGCCAAGCGACGGCTCGCCGAGCGCCACGACGGCGGACAGCGCGTTCAGGCGCCCGTAGCCGAAATGCTCGTCGAAGCCCTCGCGGCACGTGCCGCCCATCGACGGCGATTCGAGCATCGAGATGCAGCGCTCGTAAATGTCGTCCGCGGTCATCGTCATGAGCTGCTTCAATTCGTTCGCGGACAATTCGATGCCGAGATCCCGCGCGCGCGAAACGATGAGCGCCGCGACGCCGCTCGTGTTGTTGGTCGCCTCGGACGTGCAGATGTGACCGGCCGGCACGGAGACGTGAACGTGCGGGCCGTAATTCGTGCAGTACGATTCCGTGAACGCGACAAGGTCGATGCCCAAATCGCCGATGATCTCGACCGGCGCGAAGGGAAACAGCGCCTTGACGCTGAACACGTCCTCGCCCGCGGCGGGGTAGATGTTGTGCCGGCCGAGCTCGTCGCCGGAGGCCGCGATCGTCAGCACGCCGTCTTCGTAGGCATCCACGATCGCCTGGTGCGCCGCATCGCTGTAGTTGATCGATCCCATCGCGACGCTCACGATGCTCGCGCCCATCATGTGCAGGTAATCGGTCGCCGCCGAGAGAAGATTGTAGTCCGCGAGCACCGCGTCGGAGACGCGCGTCTCGAGCACGGTGCAGTTCGGGCAAAAGCCCATGCCGCCGCCGTTTTCCGCCTGGCCGACGATGTTGTCCGCGCCGTCGCCGTGCGTGCCCTCCGGGAAATCCACGACGCCGAGCACCTCATTGGAATTGCGGAAAAAGTCCCAGCCGGAGATGTCGTCGGGATACCCGTTGCCGTCGTCGTCCACGCCGTCGGAAAACGCCGAAAGAAGATGCCCCACGTTCACCGGGTCGCCGCCGGCAAACGCCAGCACGCGTGAGTCGTTCGCGTAATCCGACGCGGAAATCCTTCCGTCGTCGTTGCAGTCATACGCAACGCACCCCTCCGGCAACGGCAACTCACCCGTGTTCAGGAAAAGGCGGTCGCGCAGGTCCGGGTCGCCGTATTCGCTCATCCCGTCGTCGATGACGCCGACCACGACATCCGGCCGTCCGGTCGTCCACTTCCACGCCTCGGTCGCGCTCATGCCGGGAATCTTGTAATACTCGGAAGGATCGGTGCCTTCCGGATCGAACGGATTGAACGCGAGATACGGGCTCCACAGGTGGATCAGGCAATCGAAGTCGCCCGGCGGGCAGTCCGGCACGGTGAAATCGCGGGGGATGTTCGGCACAAAGACGCGGCCGAGCGGATACGCGCCGTCAAACGGCGTCTGGTCCGCCGCCAGCACCTGCGTCGAAACGGTGATCTGGTAGCGCCGCCCGAAACGCAGGTCCGCGCCGGGGTCGATGACGATCGTGTCGTCGGCCATGTTTGTGGTCGCGACGCTCACCGACGCGGGCGGCACGTCTCCGGTATCAAGGCGCGTCACGAAAGCGCGCGCGTCGTTGACCGTGGACGGGTCGAGCGATTCGTCGAACACGACGAGGATCGGTTCCTCGACGCCGATGACGTAAGTGGCAAAGACGGGGTCCTGCGCCACGATGGAAAGCGCATGGGCGCGCATCGCGCCGGCAAGAACGCAAACAACCGTCAGAACGAAAATCCGCGACCGCATGTTCACCTCGGGAAGGGGCGGGCGATATTGACCGGACAAGGCGGATGAAGCCTACCAACGAACCCGAAACGCGGCAACGCGCGGGCGCTCCCGCGGGAGCGATCGGGGCCGCCGGCGCGGGCGCCGGCGCGCGGATCTTCGGGACGAGCCCGGGCATGGCGCGGCGCTGCGAGATCATGCGGCGCATCGCGCGTTTCGCCGGCGTCGCGGTCGCCCTTGTCGGCGCGGCGAAGATACTCGCCTGGCTGCTCGACATCCGCCCTCTCATCTCGCTGGTGCCGGAATGGCCGGCGATGTCATTCGCCTCCGCCCTGATGTTGGTTGTCAGTGCGGCCGCGCTGGCCTTGGCCGCGCGGGCGAACGAGGGCCGGTACGACCGCATGGCGCTGTACGCCGCCGGCGCGGTGTTGATCGCAAGCGGACTGGCCGGTTTTCTCCCATTCGCGGCCGACATGAATTTCGGCGTTCCCTCGCCGGCGCCCGGATCGCGCATGCGCGCGATCGCGGAACTCCCGCTGCATTCCGCGCCGACGACGGCGTTCAATTTCGCGCTATGCGGCGCCGCCCTTGTCGCCTACGCGCGCCGCCGGTCCGGCGTGGCCCAGCTTCTGGGCTTCCTCGTTTTCGTCGTCGCGCTCGAGCGATTCGCCGCGTTCGTCTTCGATTCGCGGGATTTTGCCCATCGAATGGAGCCGGGCGACATGGCGGTCGTCACCATGTTCGCGTTTTTCCTGCTGGGCCCCGCGATATCCATGATCCACGGCGACCGCGGGAAGATGGCCTACCTGACCGCGGATACGATCGGCGCCGCGATGGCCCGCCGCCTCGTGCCCGTCGTGCTCGTCATGCCGATCGTCCTTGGGCTGTTGCAGGTCGTCGGCGAGGGCTACGCGTGGCTGCCGTCCGGATACGGCGCGGCGTTCGTGACCGCCGCCATCACCGTCATTTTTCTCGCCACGATCGTGCGGAACGCCGTTCTTCTCGTGGATCTCGAACGACGGCGCGACGAAGCGGAAAACGAGGTGCGCGAAGCCAATCGCGTGCTCGAAGAGCGCGTGGCGCTCCGGACGCACGAGGTCATGGAAAAATCGCGCGATCTGGAGACCTTCGCCTATTCCGTCTCGCACGACCTGCGCGCGCCGCTGCGCGCCATCGCGGGTTATTCGCGCATCCTTATCGACGAACACGAACATGCCGATCCGCGCGTCGCCGAGCTTCTTGGCCGCGTCGAATCAAACGCGATCGCGATGGCGCGGCTCATCGAGGATCTCATCGAATACGCGCGCCTTGGCGGTGAGCCGCTGCGGCCGCGCTCCATTTCGATGGAGCGGCTCGTGACCGGCGCGATCAACGATCTGCGCGAGCGCCACGCGGGCCGCAACATCGAATGGATCGTCGGCGAACTTCCACCCTGCCAGGCCGATCCGGCTGCGATCGGGCAGCTCCTTGCCAATCTGCTCGCGAACGCGGTCAAGTTCACGTCCGAACGGGAAGCCGCGCGCATCGAGGTGAATGGCGCGCCGAAAGGTTCGTACGTGGTTTACGAAATCCTTGATAACGGCGTGGGTTTTGACATGCGTTACGCCTCCAAGTTATTTGATGTCTTTCATCGACTGCACCCGCAAAGCCGCTTTCCCGGCACGGGAATCGGCCTTGCGATCTGCAAGCGCGTCGTGGAGCGCCATCAGGGATGGATCGAAGCCGAAGGCGCCGTGAACGAGGGGGCGACGTTCCGGTTCGCGCTTCCCCCCGCGGCGCGCGAGGTCACCCCCATGCGGCCGCGAGAGGGTCGCGCCGGTGGCGCGCGTAATTGAAAGCGCGCTCACTGATAACTTGCGGTTACTGGTTATATGAAAGGCGACGGCGTAGACTTCCCGATGCGAGGAAAGAAATACCCCGACGACGAATTCACGACTCGGCCGCCGCGAAGGGTTGGACAAGAAACCGGAGGCCGATCATGAACGATCGAATCATTTTGGTGATCGAGGACAACGAACACGACGAGGAACTGACGCTCATTTCGCTGAATCGCCTGAATCTCAACCGGGCGATCGTCGTCCTTCGGGACGGCGCCGAGGCGCTTGATTACCTCGATACGATGAACGGGGGGAACGGCAAGCTCCCATGCGTGATTCTGCTCGATATCAAGCTGCCGAAGGTGGACGGTCTGGAGGTGCTGCGCGCCGTGCGCGCGAACGCCCGAACGCGATACGTTCCCGTCGTCATGCTCACTTCGTCCACGCTCGGCAGCGACATCAGCCGCGCCTACGAATACGGCGCGAACAGCTTTGTCCGAAAGCCCATCGAATTCCGCGAATACGACGAGGCCGTGGGGCGCATCGGCCTGTTCTGGAGCCGATTGAACCGCTACAGCGAGAACTGAACCGCGTGCCGGTGCCTTTCAGAGCCGCAAACGAAGCGAAGCGGAGTGCGCGGTCGATACCGCCCCGGCACCGGCTTGCGATGTCAGGGCCGCAAACGAAGCGAAGCGGAGTGCGCGGTCGATACCGCCCCGGCACAGGCCTGCGCGGTCGGCCCTCGCGATTTGGGGGCATTGATTTCTTCGGGGCGAAAAGTTATTTAGTGGTCTTATTTTCGTGAGCGTTGCGATGGGCGCCTTCCTCCGGGCCGGTTTCGGTAATCCCCTGGGGGCGCTGATCGAATATTCGTTTCCGGCCGCAAACTTTTTTGGGGGTGACGGCATGGATACCCTGCGCGCGCTGATCGTTGAAGATTCCGCGGAAGATTACGATCTGATGATCCGGGCCCTCGAGGCCGGCGGCTTTCAGGTCACCGCCACCCGCGTCGAAACGCCGGAGGACTTCACAAAGGCCCTAGCCGAGCCGCGGGACGTCGTTTTTTGCGACTACATGGTGCCCGGCTTTCCGACGGCCCAGGCCTTCGCCGAATTCCGCGAGCGGCAGCCGGACATCCCCTTCATCGTCGTGTCCGGGCGCGTCGGAGAGGAGGCCGTCGTCGAGTTGATGCGCGAGGGCGTCTCCGATTTCGTCTCCAAGAACAACCTTTCCCGCCTGCCGTCGTCCCTTCGCCGCGAATTCGCCAATCGCGCGACACGGCGCAGCCTCGAAGCGCAGCTTCGCGGCGCGCAGCGCATGGAGGCCGTGGGGCGGTTCGCCGGCGGCATCGCGCACGAGTTCAACAATATCCTCACGGTCATCGGCAACTTCACCGCGTTCGCGCGCGAGTCGCTGGGCATTGGCCATCCCGTCACCACGGATCTCGACCAGGTGCTCGTCGCGGTGGACCGGGGCGAAAATCTCGCGCGCCGCCTGTTGGCGTTCGCCAGCCGCCAGCCCGGCGAGCCGGCGAACGTGGATATCAACATCATCGTCACGGACCTCGAGCTGATCTTGCGCAAGGCGCTTGCGGACGACACGGAAATGTCCTTCGAACTCGAGCCGTATCTTCCGCCGGTGCGCATCGACCCGGCGCATTTCGAGCATGTTCTCGTCAACCTTGTCGTCAACGCGCGCGACGCGGTGCCCGCCGGGGGGCGGATTGCCGTACGCACGCGGCGCGCGTCAAGCCGCGGCGGCTTGAGCGACTTCTACGGCCAGCCGATCCCGCCGGACGATTACGTCGTCCTCGAGATCGCGGACAACGGTCCGGGCATCGACCCGAACATCCTCGCGCACATCTTCGAGCCGTTTTTCACCACCAAACCCGAGGCGATCGGAACAGGCCTCGGTCTTTCCACGGTTTACGGCATCGTCAGCCAGGTGCACGGCTGGATTCGCGTGGAGAACGCAAGCGGCGGCGCCGTTTTTCAGGTGTACCTCCCCATCGCGCGCGGCGCCGGCGCGCCGGCCCTGGCCGAGCCCGCCCCGCCGCAGCCCTACACGATCCTGGTCGTCGAGGACGACGATCAGGTCCGCGCCCTGACCGCGCGTGTGCTCCGATGGAGCGGCTACGAGGTGCTCGAAGCCCTCGACGCGGAAATCGCCCTCGACATGCTGAAAAACTGGGACAAGACGGTCGATCTGCTTCTGACCGACCTCGTGATGCCGCGCCAGAGCGGCTTTCACCTCGCCCAGCGCGCCCTGGAACTGCGGCCAGGACTTGGCGTCTTGTACATGACCGGTTATTCGACGAGCGGTTTCACCGAACTCGACGAAGCCGCGCGCCGCAACATCATCCAAAAACCGTTCACGGCGGCGAAGCTTTCCGCGCGCGTGCGTGAAACGCTCTCCCGGCTCAAGGCGGCAGCGACGGGATAGATGTCGGTGCCGCAAACGGCGATGTCAGGGCCGCAAACGGCGATGTCAGGGCCGCAAACGGAGCGAAGCGGAGTGCGCGGTTGGTTTCGCGCCGGGATGAACGCGACTTTTGCCGGGGGCGGTATCGACCGCGCACTCCGCCGTCCCGCTCGAAGCGGGCCGGCTGCGTTTGCGGCCCTGACGTCGCGGTGCTTGCGATGTCAGGGCCGCAAACGGAGCGAAGCGGAGTGCGCGGTCGATACCGCACCGGCATCGCCGCGCCCTCGACATCACTCGTCACTCCAACTCAAGGCGGCGGCGACGGAACAAGCTGGAACGTGTTCCGGCGCGGCGGGCCGATCGAAAGCGAGACGTACGCGCGGTTCTGGATCAGCGTCGTCTCCGTCAGGTCGAAGCGGCTTTCTTCCTCGAACCGCTGGTAGCCCGCGCCGAACGCCAGCCATCGCGCGGGCCGAAGCGTCAGCCCCGCGCCCGCGCGCCAGCCCTGGATGATCCCTTCCTCCTGCCGCGCGCGCAAAAGCCCCGCCTCTTGCAGCGTCTGCAACCAGTCCGTCCAGCTTTCCTCCGCGGTCAGGAAGATCTGCTCGTTGCGCGTCGCGTTCTCCAGGCCCTGCGCCGGCTCCACGTCGCGGCTATAACTTGCCGCAAGGACAACGCGCCTGAACGCCTGCGTCGCGGCCGCCGTCTGATACCATTCGATGTCGTCGAACCGGTATTCGCCGGCAGTCTCCTCGCGCGCAAGAAAAATGACACCCGACCGGAACGCCAGCGTGAACGTCGGCGTCAGCCGAAAGTCGATCCCCGCGCCCGGCACCCAGGTGTCGAAATCGTTCGGATCGCGAAGCTCGGTGGGGAAGTCTTCCTCCATCCGCGCGTCGGAATCGTACACGCGGCGGATGAAATCGAAATCGCGGTCGAAGATGTTGCGCGTCGCACGGGCAAACGCCGTGTACGAAAAGCGCGCGGTCACGCCCTTTTCGAGCGAGAGCGTCGCCGCGTGCTGCACCGCGTCGAACAGGATGCGGTCCTCGAATTCCGAGGTTGAGAACACGTACTCCACGCCCGCCTCGAGCGTCGGCGCGACGAAATAGCCGACGAATCCGCGCGCGGCGTTACCGATCGACGCCGTCCGCACGGAGACGAGCTCGTTTTGCGTGCGTGTCGCCGTGTCTCGCGGGTCGTAGAAAAACGTCAGGTTGTCGGAGGCTTCCACGCGCGCGCGCCGCGAGACGAGGTGCGTCAGGAGCACCTGTCCCGTCACCTGGTCGGGGACGTTGTTCTCCTCCGTGTGCTCGTAATGCCAGCGAAAGCCCGCCGCCCCGCCGATCTCGAACACCGTGCGCTCGTTGTCGAGGATGAGCGCCAGCGCCGGAACGAGCAACAGCGAGTGATCGGCGATCTTCTCGTCCTCGGACTCTTCGGTCGTCAGCAGAAGGTTGTCCGTCCACTCGTAATACGCGGAAAGCTGCGGATAGACCGAAAACCGCGTCGCGGCATGGGCGGGCGCCGCGACCGCCAGGATGGCGATGAACAGAGCCGCGACCGTCAGGGAGCGGGTGATACCGCCCCGCAAAAGCGCCGCTTGCGATGTCAGAGCCGCGCGCGTCAGCAAACGGCCGCCCCATCCGCGCCGCGCGCCGGCCCCAATCTTCAATCGGCAATCTGCAATCTTCAATCGCGGCAGGCGTTTGCCGAACTGGCGTTCGGGCATCCCAGGGGACCCGCGACCGCCAACCGAGGCGCGACTCAATCCTCGATCCTCAATCCTCAATCCTCGACTCAGGGCACCACGACGGTGTCGCCCGGCTGCACGGCCACATCAAGCGCCTTGCCCGCCAGGATCCGCTTGTATTTCACGCGGATCTTCTGCGTCGTCGCCGCGCCGCCCCGGAGGATGAACACCCCGTTCGGGTTCGCGAACTCGGTAAATCCGCCCGCCAGGCTCACCGCCTGCGTCACCGTGGTCGTGCCGTTGATGGGATACGCGCCCGCGTTGCGCACCTGTCCCTGCACGAAGACCTTGTAGCTCTCGACCGAAAGCAAGGTCAGCGAGACGACCGGCTTTTCGATGTAGCGCTTGAGCGCCTCCTCGAGACGCGCGCGAAGCTCGTCGAGCGTCATGCCCGCGGCGTTGATCTCGCCGGCCAAGGGCAGCGTGAGCCGCCCGTCCGGACGCACCGTCACCGGCTTGGAGACCTGCGGGTTATCCCAGACGTTCACGTCGATCTGATCGCCGGGGCCGATGCGGTACTCCGGCGCCGTGTAGGAATAAGGCGATGCCGGTTTCGCGTCTTGCGCGAAAGCGAAGCCCGCCGCGAAAAGTACCAGAACCGCCGCCGGAAAAAACCGCCGCGCGCCCAAACGTTTCATGGCCGCCTCCGTCATTCGCGGGCCGCCGCCCGCTTTCCGTATCCGCCGTAATAGCCGTAGTAGCCGTAATAGCCGTAGTGATACGCGCCGCCCGAGGTGCGGAAATCGAGCCCGTTCAGCACCACGCCGAGAATCCTTTTTTCGCCGAGATCCTCGAGCACCTGGCCAACAAGTTTGCGGCTGGTCTGCCCGGCTCGCACCACGAGCACCACGCCGTCCACCTTCGCGGCCAGGTTCACGGTGTCCGCGATCGGCACGAGCGGCGGCGAATCGATGATGACAAAATGGAACAGCCCCTTGAGTTCGTCGAGCAGGTGATCCATCGCCCGCCCCGCGAGAAGTTCCGTGGGCATGCCCTCGGTCACGCCCGACGGCAGGTAGTAGAAGCGGTCGATTTCGTAATTGATGACGCAGTCGGCCACCGTCGCCTGGCCGCGCAGGATGTCCGCGAGGCCCTTTTCCGGCAGTTCGAGGCCGAGGTATTCGTGTGTGCGCGGCTGGTGCAGGTCCGCGTCCATCAATAGCACGCGCACGTCGGGCGTCTGCGCGATCGTCGCGGCGAGATTGATGCTGCACACCGACTTGCCTTCCTTGGGCACCGCGCTCGTGACGATGATCGTGCAGGCCGGCTCCTGCATCGAGATCGTGTCGATCTTGTTCCAGAGCATGTGAAACTGGCGCACCGCCGCGGGGTGATCCTGTTTCAGCGCGGGCAAAAGATCCTGCTGCGCGCTCGGCGTGAGCCGCGCCAGCGGGATGCCCTCGGCAAGCGGGATGAGCGGCGCGCGAATCCGCCGTCCGGGCGTCACCTCGCCGTCCGTCGCGCCGGCCGTCAGCTTGCGCACCTGGCGCACGCGCTTGACGATCTCGCGTCCGTCCGGCGCGCGCAGCACGCGGCGCACGATCCGGACCAGCTCGCCGTTGTGCTCGTGCTGCTCCACGGTGTCCTCGGAGACCACCGTGTTGCCCTGCGAATCCACGCGCGGCGTGATCGGCGTGTGTTCGTCCGCCGGCGCCGACGCGCCCGTCG
>JAIOHV010000150.1 GCA_019912885.1 bacterium | reverse complement strand
ATGGGTTCCTCGAGATAGAACTCCCACGCCTTGGCCGCGCGCTCGTGCCACTCGGCGGGGATGGAGTCCTTGACGCCGTGCTTCTCGAACACGTTGCCCGCGAGCGACGCCGCCGATCCCATGCGCGTCGGGTCGAGGATGATGGCAAAGGCGGCCAATGGTTCGACTTCGCTCACCACAGAAGGTTCCGGAATGCTCGGAACCTGGGGAGTGTTCTTCTTCGGTACTGTCCGCTCACTGTTATTCACTGTCTCTCCCTTCAAAAAATCGGCTTGGTCGCCAGAGGCAGCAAGAAGACCTCTTCAAAGTGCGTCCCCTGCGCCGCGAACGCCTTGCGGTCCTTGGCCAGCAGCGCACAGCGCACCGCATCGATGATGTGGTCGCGGCCCTTGCTGTAGGTCACGCGGCCGTCCGTCATGGTGTAGGTCTGCGTGGCAAATTGCTCTTCGATCTGGCGGTCGTCGCGCGGGAAGGTAATCAGCCTGCGTCGCAGCGCCGCATTAATCAGCGCGGTCATGTGTTCCTTCGTGCGCTTCTTGGTCGGCTTGCCCTCCGTATCGAAGCTCACGATGGTGTTGCCGCCGAAGTCGAAGCCCATCAGCCGACCGAGAAAATGGCGGTCCTTGAACTTGTCCAGGCTCGTCAGTTCCTGCGCCACGGCCAGGCCGTTGCCGCCGTTGTCCAGGCCGATGCCCGCGAACTCGAAGTAGATGTCCAGGATGCGGATAAGTTCGGAGAGCCACGGGTACGGCACCTGCTCGCCGTGGACGCGCAGCACCATCGTGAGGCCGAATTCATCCTCGCGGAACACCACCAGTTCCGTCGGATCGCTCGTGTAGCCGGTGTCGATGCCGAGCCAATAGGCGCCCGTTTTCGGCGATAGATTCACGAGCATGTCGAAGCGCTCGCGCACCGCCGCCTCGTCCTCGCATCCCTCCAACTCCTCGCTGGTGATGACGACCAGGCGATAATCCGGCACTTCCTTGCGGCAGGCGTGGAGCGCATCCAGATCGAACGCGCCGAAGCTCGGCTTGCCGTGCTCGCCCGCGACCTCGTGCTGCCAACCCGGCGTGTCCTTGCCGCCGTAGAATTCCACGAGTTCCGCCTCGCGCTCGGGCGTCCACGTCGGGTTGATCCACGACGGCCAGCGGAACACCTTCCACTTTTTCGTTTCCGTCAGCCGGTAGTAGGTCGTATCGCGCAGGCCGTTGGGCGTCGAGTAAATGCGGAACTTGCCGCCCGCGTTGAGGCACTGGCGCAGAGCATTCCACGCCCTCTCCGGAATCCACGCGCCCTCGTCCACCCAAAGGCGGTCCACGTGAAGCGACCGAAACGACGCTTCGCCATAGGGTCCGGCGGGCCGGAAGTGAAGCACCGTGCCGGTGGTGAACTCGATCCGGAAATAGGGACTGCGCTTGATCTTGGGCGTGCCGTTCTTGTTTTTAGCGATGGACGCTTCCAGGTCCGGATTCGCGCCGATCTGGAACTCCACCTCGTCGATGATCGTGTCGAGGTGCCCTTGGTGCGGCGCGGCCACTAGGCCCATGCCGTTACGCGTGGTGAAGGCGTAGTGCAGGACATCGCCCGCCAACGTGATCGACTTTCCAGAATCTCTGCCGTCCAGGTGGATGATGTTGCCGCGCTCGCACCGCAGGTCCTCGGCCTGGTGCTTCCAGAAAACGCGGCGCGATCCGTCGCGGTCGTGCAAGTACGCCTGGCCCCAGAGCACGGGGTCGCCCAGGACGCGGGCGATCTCATGGCGGTCCTTGGGTAGTGCGGTACTGACCATCATGCCGCCTCCCGAAGAATCTCGCATTCGGTCGCAGAAAGTCCTTGACTTGCCCGCCACGTGAAGCGATGTGACACGTCGTAAGCTGCTGAATCGAAAGGAGAAACAGCATGAAGAAAGACAGCGTAAGAGTGGGCGGGACGTATCTGGCCAAGGTGTCCGGCGCGGTTGTGCCGGTTCGCATTCAGGCCGAACACCCGCGCAACGGCTGGGTCGGCGTCAACACCGTCACCCACCGCGAAGTCCGGATCAAGACCGCCGCGCGTCTGCGGCGCGAAGTGAAGCCCCAACAAACCAACTGAGCGAAGGAGAACCCCATGAGCACGAAGACCATCACGATCAAACAGGCCGCCGAGAAGTACGTTGCCCACCTGAAGGAACTCGGCAAGAACGAACGGACCGTCGTCACGTATGGGCGGCACCTCGACCTCGCGGTCGAGCATTTCGGCGAGGGCAAAGACATCGCCAAGTTCTTGCCGGTCCACATCGCCGCCTTCTTCAAGAGCGACGCCGTCAACAAGCTGATCCGCGAACCCAAGAAAGAGGGCGAGGCGCGCCAGGAGCGGCCGCGCAGTCACCACACCATCGACCAGACCAAGCGCGTCTTCCGCATGATGCTGGTGTTCTGCAAGGACCAGGGATGGCTCGATAAGGTGCCGCTGCCCAAGGACGAACTGGCGAAGGTCAAGGAAAGCGCCGAGGCCGATCCCGCCGCTGACGGCGAAAAGCCCGCCGCGAGCGCCGAGTAAGCCATGTCGGACGCCAACGGCAAAGTCCCCATCCCACCCGAGGTGCTGAAGGGCATCGAGGCCGTCCGCGTCTCCGGGCGCACGAACATGCTCGACCGGAATGCGGTCGCCGCCATCGCCCTGGACCTTGGCCACGTCGAGGCCGCCTTCTGGCTCGACGACAAGGCCAACCGCAAGACCTACGCCGAGGGAATCTTCCGAGGCTTCCGAGCCTGCGGAGAGCAGAGTCGAACCGAGGACAAGACAGTCACTCCATAACGCCCACCACGAACACTTTCCCACCTCTTGCGCCCGCCAACGGGCGCTTCTCTTCGGGCCGGAAAAGTTCGCATAAGTGGTTGTTTTCCCTTGACTTTGATGTGTCCCGAAGCCCTCATGCGGCGCGTGAGCACGAGGAACCAAAACAGAAGGGAGAGCCAAGTGACAGAGTTCTACCAGACGCGCATGGGGCACACGTTCTACGAGCACACCATGCCCACCATCGCCCGCGAGCTTGAACGGCTGAACACCGTCCTGGAGCGCATCGCGGCGGCAATGGAAAAACAAAATGCTGGCCAGGACGCAGGCCAGGAAAATCCCAACCAGGAGGTCAACGATGCCAAAGCCTAAATTGCGACGCGGTATGGTCGCGCGGTACGTGGGAACGGTCCACACCTTCATGACAGGACTCAAGGTGAGAGTGAACGAGCCGATCCTGGGCGACAACGGACGGCCCACCGGACTCTGGGACGTCGCACCGTGGATCGAGAAAGAACAGCGGTTCTCGTGGGTCACGAGCGATGCGCGGCGCGAGGATCTGGTGCCGCTGGACGAGGACAAATCATGAACGCCATGCCGGACAAAAACTCGGTCTCCATCGACCTCGCGGCGGTTCGTGACGAGATCGCCGCCGCCCACGAGCAGACGTCTCGGTGGGAGCAGTCGCTCGACCAACCGCCGAGCACGGCCGCCCACTGGACCAAGCTGGCGGGATTCGCAGGACCCAACCTCAAAAAGGCCATGCGCGCCGGGATCGTCCATATCGAGATTCCGGCGGATGCCACGGGCGGGAGTCGCCACGGCAAACCGCGATTCGTGATCGAAGCCGCCCCCGGCTCTGACCCTGGAAAGGAGCAGTGAATCATGCAGACCCTGCGCGACCCTCTCCAGACCCCTGCGACTCAGTACCACCCGTCCCGAACACTTTCGGAATTGATCGAGAGCTACCTGACGCGCCTGGAGGCCGACGGCAAAAGCCCGCACACCCTCAGCTGCTATGGCCGGGATCTGCGTCTGCTGCTCGCCTTCGCGGGCGACGTGGACGCCTCGGTTCTGAGTGCCGATCTGCTGGCGCGGTTCCTTTTGTCGGCTTCGGTCACCACGACGCACACGGGCGCGCCCCGTGGCGAAGCGAGTCTGGGGCGCATAAAGGCCTGCCTCCGCAGCTTCGGGCGCTACGTGGCCAACGTGGGCGCAACGAGGCGCGACCCCGCCGACTGGATCAAGATCAAGCGGCACGACCGGGAAGCGCCGTCGTTCCTCAGCGCCACCGAGGTGAAGGCGCTCGTCAAGGCGGTCGCCACGCGCAAGGGCGTGGCCGCCGAGCGCGATCTGGTCATGCTGCGCGTCCTGCTCGGAACGGGCATCCGCCTGGCGGAACTGGTCGGCCTCGACATCGGCGACGTGCGCCTGGACGAGAAGCAGCTGCGCATCCGGCGGGCCAAGGGAGGCAAGGCCCAGGTGCGCTTCCTGAACACCGAACTGCGGTCGATCCTTCGCAAGTACACACAGCGCCGCCGCAAGGAGATGGCCGAGACCGACGCGCTCTTCCTCTCGAATCGTGGTCGGAGGATTTCCACCCGCCAGGTCCAGGAGCGCATGGGCCTCTGGCTCGCCTGGGCCGGGCTCGACGGTAAGATCACCGTCCACGGCTTGCGCCATACCTTCGCCACGCTGCTCTATGGCCGCACGCACAACCTGCTGCTCGTCGCCAAAGCCCTCGGCCATGCCCGCGTCACAACCACGCAGGTCTACGCCCACATCACCGACGACGATCTCGAGGACGCCCTCGAGAGCCTCTGAGCCGCCCGGCTTTTTATTCACAGAAGGCGTCTTATGCGCGGAACGGCGGAAGGCCGAACCGCGACAGTCCGCGTACTTGCGCCGACCACCGCGAGCGACTTCTGCGCGATAGGTTTCGTGTTCTCGCAGCATCAGTCCTCCGGTTTTTCCTTCGGCGCCTTGATTGGCGCCTCGCCGCGCACGCTCTCCAGCAGCGCCACGGCCCACTCAGCGGGCGACGTCTGCGGCCCGCCGCCAGTGTCCCGCTGCGCCCGCGTGGTCTTGAGTGATTCAAGTTGCTTACGCAGCAGCACATCGAACTCGCCGATGGCCGCGTCAGCCTTGCCCTCGATGGCGCGGTACCACCGCGTGAAGTAAAACGACGCCATCGCCGCCTGAATCTGGTCGGTCGAGTCATTGAGATCGAAGTCACGGCGGATCGCATCGAGCGTCTGGTCGAAGAGTTCCTTGTCCTGCTCGTCGAGCAAACGCTTCACATACGCGCCGTGGGTCAGACCGTGCAGATTTCCCTTCGGACTTCCGCCTTTGTTCTTGGGATTCGCCCCGTGAAAGCGGCAAACCGTGTATCCCTCCACGGCCGGGTGGGTGCAGCGCTCGCCATTGCTCTTCATTTTCGCCTTGCAGCGCCGTATGCGCTTCTTAAAGCGGATGACGACGTCCTCATCCTTCAAGTTCGCATCAGAATCGACCATTTTTTCTCCTTCACATTAGGGCTGCGTCCCGCCGTTTTGCCGACCGGCGGACGGCCTCGTGCCCCAAGACTAAACACTCCCTGACCACGATCTCCAAACCCTAGGCTGTGCTTTTCTTTAGTACGAAATGCGACAGCACGCGGTAGACCGTGGCGCGATGGATCATCATCCGTTCGCTGATTTCCGTGATGGTTTTGCCTTCCGAGTGCATCCGGAATATCTCCAGGTTGCGCCGGATGCGGGCCGCCGCCGCTCGACGCGGCAGATACAACAACCCGCCGCGCGGCACGTGCTCGTAGACCTGAACCAGCAGGTCGGGCGGCAAAACGTCCTTCGCGTTTACGTGCTTCACGCATTTGCTCCGACGGCCAGCGCGCTCACATCGACCACGTCGCGCTCGACGGGCAGGTTGTCGCGCAGGTCCTTCAGAAACTCGTCGCGGTCGCGTTCGCCCATGCTGTTGTAATCGGGGCACGAGACCATGCGGCGCTTGAGGACCGTGTGGTAGCAGTAAGTCCGTTCCTTGTTCGAGGGCGTCTGCCAATTGCCGACGGCGCAGCGGACGCGACGTTCGGCATTAGCGCCGCGCTCGGCCCGTTCGAGATAAACCTTGCAGTGCAGGCAGTTGGCGCAGTGGATGATGCGAGTCGATTTTTCGGTGCCGGCTTTCATGGGTCCTCCGTTGGTGGTGGGGTTGTGACTACTCATTGGCGCATCGCTCGTTGGCGCTGGCCGGTGGAACAAACTCGATGTCGGAGAAAATGGGCAGGCCGCATGCGCGAGCCACTTCAATCTCGCGTGCGGTTCCCTGGGACGCTTGCCATCCGTCGACCAGGACCACGAGGTCAGCGCGTCGGAGCATCTCGATGCCGCCGTCCATGAAGACTGTTTCGGGGGCCGCGCCGGACATGAACGCGGAATTCAAATGCGGGCAGATGACCGCATAACCGAGCGACCAGAGGTGTGCGGCGACTTCGCGGGCCGCCGCAATGTTCATGGCGACGTCGTTGTGGGTGCGGCCGCGATACGGGCCAGCGACGTAGGCGATCTTTATCGGGGTGTTCGGTGCGGTCATCGTCATCTCCATCAAAACAGCGGGGCCTGGTGCTGCTGCGTTGTCGGTTGCTGGGGTTCGGGTCTGGGTGCCGGTAAGGTCGGAGGCGGCAAGACCGCTGGCGATTCGTCCGCCGGTTCCCACGGCTCTTTCTGCGGCCCCACGTAGGTGATCTCGGTGCCGGGGAACGCGTGCATGATCATCGAGATTTTCCGCAGGTCCTCGGCGGATATCTCCATGCGGGCGCTGCCTGCCTGGTCGGTGTATTCGGGAACGAGCGTGAATTCGCCGACCGAGGATTTGACATGGACCTCGACGCCCAGAGCCTTGAACGACGCGACGTCTTCGGGCGTGAGTTCGCGGGAGACTCGTTCGGCGGCCGCGTGTTCGGCAGCGGCTTGGGCGAGGCCGCCGTCGTGCTCCATGATGGCCGAGCGTTCTTCCCAGGAGTCGACCAAGCCGAGGGCATGGTCATGGCGCGGGGGCGGATACGATTTCTCGTCGAGCGTGGCGATGGCATCGAGCAGCGCGGGCTCGCCAATGAAATCGATAGCCCACTCATGGACCGCGCCGAATTTCGCTCGCAACGATTCCCAGGTTTCCTTGGGCAGCTTTCCGGCGTCGAATGCTTTCTTCGCCCGCTCCATTCGGCGGCGGAGCCAGGCGTAGTACGGTGCATCGAGCAGGCGGAAGACTTTACCTGGCTCGTGGGGATAGATCATGTCTTGGACGTGGAAGTCGCCCGAGGCATCGGCTACGGTTTCCAGAGTTGTGGACACGCGGAGTCGGACGTGCAGCTTGCGCTGTTTGCTCATGATTCTTCCTCCTCGATATCGAATGCGGCAAGATCGGCGACGATGTCTTGCGGGTAGTGCGGGTAGTTCGATTTTGGGTCGGAAGCACTACCCGCAGGACATTTCTCTTTGTTTTCAAAGTCTTGCTGGCCGTGCGGGTAGTGCGGGTGGTTTTTTGAGGTTGATGCATCGCATGTATGTGCGGGCGCGTGCGCATGCGTATGCGTTAACGTTTCAGGTACACTACCCGCACTACCCGCAGCGCATTCCAACTGACCGTTTTCATGAGTATTTTGTATGCGGGTAGTGGGGTCGGCACTACCCGCACCACTACCCGCACTACCCGCAAACAGCGGATGGACTGAGGCGGTGCGGTTCTCGCTTTCATCGACCTTCTCAAGACCGTATTCCCACTGCTTGGAATGCCGCTCCCGGCTCATCTTGATCCGGTACAAATCAAACTGGCGATCACGCATCGTGCCGAGAGCGCGGCCAAGACGGATCTTCTGCGAGCGCGAGCCGCCATCGCCGATAACGGTGCCGAGAAGGTCCTTGGCGGTAGCGAGGCCGAGCAGATCGGTTGTCGTGACGAACCGGGGACCAAAGCGATCCCACCATGCCGCGACGAACTCGCGCCATTCACTGCCCTCGGTGTCGGCGATCTCGTAAAGCTCTTCGGCGTTGGCGAGGAAGCCGGGCACCTCGAGCCATTGGAGAATTCCGCCGACGACCTTGGACCATGACTCGAAGGAGCCGAGCACCTGGTCTGTGTTCGGCATACCCGCCGCGACCCAACCGCGAATGATGGTGAGGACAGCGCGTACCAATGCGGGGCGGTTATCCATGACCCACTGTCGCAGCGGGTTGTGCTTGAAGCCGCGCCGCCGTCCCGGTCGATCCATCTTGGCGTCCACACGGATGCGGATGCTGCGGCGGGCGTTTTCCATCGAGAGCGCGGGATTGTTGGCCGTGGCGAACCACATGGCGCGGTTGGGCAACCGGAGCATCTGCGAGGTCTGGAGCAGGCGGTCCGTCCAGATATCCGCCGTGATCGCCGCCGCGATCTGCGACGACAGAAGTCCCTTGCGCAGGTTGTCCACCAGCACGATCTGGGGGGCGGAAGCGAGAATCGCCGTGATCTTTTTGCGCGTGTCGTTTTCGTCTCTGTCGAACGTGGTCACATCGGCGCCGTGCCCCACGCACACGAGGGAAACGGTTTCGGCCAGAAGCGATTTGCCGGTGCCGGGTGTCGGTGCTTCGATAAGATGGATGGGCAGCGGGCCGTGGATCATGCGGCGCACGAACGTAGGAAACAGCGCGGCCATCGCGTGGCATCTGTCCGCGTCGGACGCAAACGGAAAATCAACAAGCAAGTCGTCGAGCAGCAAGGAGCGTGCTTCATCGATCTCATGCGAAGTCGGATTCGCGGGAATATCGCCCACGTCGAAATTGAGAGGACGATGCATCCAGAGTCGCGCCTCGCGGTGGTAACCTGGCGCGGCGATCAAAGAGCCGTCGTGGTCGAACATGGGAGTGGACGAGACCGTTTCAAGGTGCGGCAGGGTCGGGTCCGGCAGTGCCGCCATCACCGCGACGACGTTCCGAGGCGGATGCACGGGAACTTCCATGTCCTTGGTCTGAACGACCCAATTGGCAATCTGTGAGAGGTGCCCGAGAAGTGCGGTCTCACCGACCGGCATGATCACCGGCGCATTGTCGGTCTGGGCTAGGCGCACGAGCCCGCCGGTTCTCTGGAACAACTTGGGCGGATAATTGGAGGCGTGGACCACCGCCCACGCGTCCCCCGTTTCGTATCGCAATTGACGCTTGACGACGACGGTGGGGAGGCGAGGGCGATCATCATAGGTGTCCAAATTGCGCGAGAGAGAACCGCGCGGGGTGTCCAAATCGCCGTTTTGGACAGGGCGTGACGTGTCCAAATGGTTCGTTTGGACAGGCGAAGTGTCCAATTGGACAGGCTCGCGGGTATCCAAATCGTCCATTTGGACAGGTGATGTGTCCAAACCCCGGTACTTGCCATGTCCAAATTTCTCGATCTGACCCGATTTGGACATGCGGTTGAGGGTTTTTTGGACAGCCCAATAATCTTTGTTGAGCCGCTCGGCGATCTCCTTGGGACTCAGCGCTTCCGCTGATTGCGTCAGACATCGCAGGATTTCAGCGCGCTCCGGAGTGGCGGCGGCACTTGTCACCGGCAGCGCCGCCGGATCAATGTCCATGAATGCGGCGATCTCTGCATCGGTCGGCAGCGGCGTTCGCTGATGCGCGGGCGGCGTCCATCCTGCTTTCTTCGCCATGTCGAACAGCGTGCCGAGCGTGACGCCGCCGCCGGACGTGAAGCCGTCCCACTTGAGCGATGGTTCCCCGGCCACATACTTCTCGCCGCGCGCGCTCCACGCTTCCCAGATCGCGAGGCCCGCCTGCGCGTCCCAGTGGTGGAGCGCCATGCCGATATGGAGCCAGTCGTCGTAGGAGCAGTCGGGCGAGATGTGGTCGAGCGCCGCGTGGACCACGGCAGAATCTGTGGGTGCGAAATTTCCGGGAGCCGAGGGTGGACTACTTTTGGGGGCCGACGCCTCTTTTAGTACACCCTTCGTTTTCAAGACGAAGCGCCGGATTTCGTCGGGTACCTGCGCGAGGATATCCTGGAGCCGCGCGGCCGCCAGACGGTCGAACCCATCGGGCGCAAACGGGACAAGGCTTCCGCCGTCCTCAATCCGATAAAACTGATTGCCGCCGTCCTTTGCCCCGTACCAGAACGGCAACCAAACCATGTTGCCCGCGCGGAACGGTTTGTCGCTGACGCTGTTCTGCTTCGGGAAGCATTCGATTCCGCGGCCGGCCCGGATGTCGGCGGATTCGCCGCTGACAAGGAAATGGCCGGTCGGTGCAACGAAATGCGCGAGCAGTCGCGCATCGGCAGCGGGCACTGGCGCTTCGAAAAACACCCAGAGATGCCAACCGTGGCCGCTGCCTGACTTTTCAATATGCGCCGGGATACCGAGCGCACGGCAGCGTTCCACGCAGGCGAGCATCGTCGCCAGTGGATCAGCCAGCGGCAGCGGATGGCCCGGCCCATCGAAGTCGAAGCAGAGCCAGACGGTCGTATTGTCCGGGGCCACGGCATAGCTGCCGACCCGATCAAAGCCGCGCTTGTCCGCGACGAGGCCGTTGGTTTTGCGGTTGATGTAGTTGAGCGCCGGGGCCTTGCTCGGATCGGGGCCGGAAACGTGGAAAGCAATCAGCGCGTCCAGATATGCATCGCCCGTCACCGGACGCGGTTGCGTGATGCGTTCCTGGGTCTTGCGGTCGATCCACGACTGCCGGGCCGCCACGATGTCAATGCGCGAGAAAAAGTATTCACGCAGTAGGCGGCATGCGGTCGCAGCATCAGGACGAGGCGGGTTACTCATTCAGCGCCTCTTTGAGGGAGGCGGCCTCGTTATCTTTTCGCCACAATCCCAGGAACGTACTGCGCTGGTCGTTGGCTTTCTTCGTGGCGCAGTTCCGCACGCCCCAGCGGTCGCCGATGACGATGGTAGTTTGCTTGGCGCGGGAGACGCCGGTGTAAAACAAGTTTTGCGAATGCATGAAGCTGTGGCTCTTGTGGACGATCACCACGGCGCAGGGGAATTCGCTGCCCTGGCACTGATGGATCGTCAGCGCATACGCGAGTTGCAGATCGTTCAGATCGCCCTCGGCGCGGCAGAGGGTCACCTCGGCGTTGTCGAAGCGCACGCGCAGATCACCGTGGGGCAGCAATTCCAGAACGCGCCCGATGGCTCCATTCATGATGCCGAGGTCATAGTTGTTGCGGCGCTGGATGACTTTGTCGTGGAGGAGAAACGGCGGCCTGCGTCCTGGTGGAACGGCGGGCGCCTCGACGCCGTAGAGCTTCCGCTGAATCAGACTCTGCAGTTCGATGTTCAATTCGTCGACGCCCAGGATGTCCTTGCGCTTGGGTGTCAGGAGTTGAACGTCGTCCAGCAGGTCATAGCCGAGCTTGTCGGCCAGGACCGTCTCATACAGATCCCGAATAAACCGCCGCACATCCCACGGGTCTGTGAACTCGTCGATGCAATACCAGGGGCGGCGACCACGCGCATCGACGTGAGCCGAGGTCTTGGCGACGCTCCCCCGCAGGATCGCTGTGCTGTTTTCCTTGAGTTCACCGGCCTGTCGAACCACGTCGGTCAGCACGACGCCAGGCACGATGCCCGTATGGATCATGTCACGTAGCAAATCGCCGGGGCCGACCGGCGGAAGCTGGTTGTGATCGCCGACAAATACGACGGCGGTTTTCTCAAGGTCGATGGCGCGAAGCAGACGCCACGCCAGGTGCAGGTCCACCATCGAGGTCTCGTCAATGATGACGACATCGGCGTCGATGGGGTCGTCGGGGCCGCGCGACCACTCATGGCCGTTGAAACCGAGAAGGCGATGGATCGTGAACGCCTCTTTGCCGACAACCTGTTCGAGGCGCTTGGCGGCTTTGCCGGTCGGTGCGGCGAGCATGACCTTGATGAAATGCTGGTCCAGCAGCTTCGTCAGTGCGCCTACGGTGAAGGTCTTGCCGCTGCCCGCGCCGCCGGAAATCACGGTGATCTGGTGCGTGAGCGCGGCGACGACGGCGTCGCGTTGTCGTGGATTTAATTCGGGACAGAGTTCGCCGTCCCGGACCTTCTGCCAGACGCCCAGCAGGTCGAACACGCAGGGATGGTCCTTGTCCCCGCCCCGCAGCCACTGCTCGACCTCGCGCTCCATCGTCCGGATGTCGGCGCGGGCAATGAGAAAGCGGCCGTCATAGGAATCACAGGAAAGAGCACCATTGGTGATCAAGCCGCTCAGTTCCATCTCGATGATGTCGCGGCTCTGGAGCGAGTCCATGACCAGCAGCTTGTTGGCGCGCTCGATGAGATCAGCTTCTTCAATCCAGGTGTGTCCCTGGTCGAGGGCGTCATCGAGGCAGTCGAGAATTCCGGCGCGCACTCTCGGCGGAAATTCCTTGGGTATGCCCACCTTGCGGGCAATGGCGTCCACGGTTTTAAATCCGTAGCCCCGCAGATCCCGGACAATCAGATACGGATCGCTCGTGATGATTGCGACAGCGTCGTTGCCATATTTGTCGATCAGCGAGCGCACCTGGTGATGCGTGAGGCCGAAGGCGGATAGCTCGGTCGCGGCCGCATTGATGACCTGGTGTCGCATCCATTCGGCACGAATATTCTGCGCGGCCTCGAGCGTGATCGGCCCGGCCTTGGCGACGGCATCGGGATTCTCGACGATGACGCGACCGAAGTCCTTCCCGAACGCCTGGGCGATCCTCCTTGCTTTGACCGGACCCAGCCCGACGAACGCGGGATTGTTGGCGAGATAATGAGCCAGGCCATCGACAGACAGATCGAGATCGTGCGTGAGCGTGTCGGCCTGAAACTGCTTGCCATACTTCGGGTGATTCACCCACGCGCCCTGGAGGATGACCTGCTCGCCGACGGCGGCCACGACATTCCCCGCGAAGCTAACTTCCTCGCCGTCGTTCTTTTTCAAGCGACCCGCCGAATATCGGGACGAGGCGAAGTAGAGCGTCTCCACGCGGCCGCGCAGGTATTGGGTCGATTCGTTCATGGATTACTTTCCGCTTTGATTTTCATGGCGGCGCGCTCCAGAAACTCCTCGGTGAACCGGCGGGCCGCCTGGCGGTCGCCGCAAAAGAACACCGGCACGCGGTGGTCCACGCAGATGGAAACCGCCGCGCCGAACACAGAGTGGGGATGTGCGCCCGATGGATATCGGGCCGAGAGAACGTCGGGCAGGTTCGCCTCGACGACGATGCACGCCTGGGGATAGTCCGCGAGCTTCGTCAGTTCCTTCTTGAACCGCTCGCGGTCGCGGATCACCGAATGGACGAAGTCCTCAAGCGTCTTGCGTTCGACCGCGACCGCCGATTCGAATCCCACGACCGAGTAATCCCCGGCAGGCAGTGCCTGGCGCACCACCTGCCGGGAACCGAAGGTGTAGGGAACCTGCTCGCGGGTGTCGATGATGATGGCGGCCGCGTCCATGATCAGAATGCCGACAGCGGGCCCTTGGCCGTGCTCTGATAGTCCGCGTCCGGATTGTCCAGGACGATGCGCTTGTTGATGTACACGTTGGCGTACTCGCCGCGCGTCTTCTTCGTGACTTCGAGGGCCACGTCCAGCAGTTCACCGAGACGCCCGGGCAGATCGGAGAGCTTGCCGAGTTCGAGGCCGCAGGCGAGCAGGTCGGCCTTGAGGAACTTGATGTTCTCGCTCGACGCCATGACGTTGTTTCGGAACATCATGCGACCGCGTTGCTGCGGGCCGAGCACGCGCAGGTGCCATTTGAGCATGGGCGCGCCGTTCTGCGTGCGGACGAGTTCGACCTTCTCAACCTTGGCCTGGTACTTCCCGTCCGGGACTTCGTCGAACTGGTTGGGCTGCACATCGGCGGCCGCGTAGTCGGCGTCGTAAACGGAGAGATCAGTGGAATCGACGGGGGGTTGGTTCGACATGGATTTGTCCTCCTCTTATTGGGCTTTCTTGTTGGTGTTGGCGGTGGTCGGAGCCGGGCGCCCGAAGGCCTCGGTGAACTTCCGGTAATCGAGATCGATCACTTCGGGCAGACGCCCCGTGCGGTCGCCCGCTTCGTAGTTCGGACTCGGCTGCGTGCGGATGATGCGGCGGATAGTTTGCTTGCCGTCATCGGCGCGAATGAAGTCCTGGTCGAAAAATAAAATCATGTCGGCCATGCCGAGGATGAGTTTGCGAGGCTTTTCGGGAAGCGACGGGACAATCTTGTGGAGCGTGCCGGTGCGCGTCTGGATTTCCTGGACGGTCGCGTGGGAGATCAGCACGAGGCCATAAGGCAACATCGACAGCTTCATCAACACGCGGGCGAACTCGCCCAGGATCAGCGCATAGCCCTTGCCGTAGGCGAGATCCGCTTCGTGCTCGATCTTGTTCTTCGCGCAGATGTGGTTGCGGCACAGAAGCCACAAGTTGTCGACGGTGTCGATGATGATGTTGCGGAAGCCGTGTTTGCCTTCGGCCAGTTCGCGGCAGGCTTCGAGGAAGGCTTCCCAGTCGGGCAGGTCGACCTTGAAAATCGACAGCGCGTTGTGTCCGGCTTCCGTCGCCAGGAACACGGCGTCGGGGAATCCGGCGGCAAAGGTGGTCTTGCCGATCTTGGGCATGCCGTAGCCGAAGATCGTGAACTCGCTGAGTTCGGTTTTCGGTTTCGATTTTTCCTTTGGCAGAATCATGTCCATCTCCTCTTCAAAAAACGGGCGTGTTGCTGGTTGTTGTTGATGTGTCGGAAAGCTCGGTGTGGGGCGGTTCAATGCGATAGTGGTTGTCGCGGACGAGCGGCGAGAAATCGCTGCGGCACAGCGGGAAGTAGCTGCACGGGCGACCGTACTGAAAGCACTGAGACGTGTTCTGATACCAAACGTCGCGGCGGCGGGCGTCGAGGAAGTTCTGCGTCAACTCCCAGAGTTCGGCCTGTAGCACCGCGAAGCGGTCGCGGGAGATATACAGAATCTCCCGGTGGAACATCCCAGGCTCGATGTATTTGATCGCGAGACGAGCCTGGAATTCATCGTCGGTTTCCGGCATGCGGCGCTGCGCCGTGGTCTTGCCGGTTTTGGATTTGGCGATGAGTTCCGCGCGGCGGGCTTCGTACTCGGCCTCGGTTTCGCCCTTTGATTGTTGGAGCTTGGCCTTGATGAGGATGTTGTAGATAACGCCGCTGACGCGGATGCCCAGGGCCTGCTCGACATACCAGGCGTACAGCGTGATTTGAAAATCGGTCCACAGCCGTTCGAGGTAACCGGAGTCGAGCAGCGACGCGGTCTTGTGTTCCAAGAGAAAATGCTCGTCGCCGATCCGGACGATCCCGTCGACCTTGCCCGCCAGAAGGAAACTGCGCGACGTGGCGGCGGTCGCCGGGTTGACGATCTCGCCCTCGAATTTCTTTTCCAATTCAACGACCGCAAATTCCTCGGACGGATACCGACCGGCGTATGCTTGCATGATTGCCGTCGCCAGGTGCCAGTCGCGCTGCTGATCCTCGTCGCCAGCGCGGTTCGGATACGCGCGGTCGATCAGGTCGAGCACCTGCGCGAGGTCGCGGTGCCGATGCCAGCACTCGAGGAACTGATGGATCGCGGAACCGAAGCGAAGGTTCGGATCGGATTCCAGGGCAACAAGGAAATCGAGATACCGCAGCTTGCAGGCCATGCGGCAGTTGCGGAACGAACTCCACATTGAATATGTGGATATCATTCTCGTGTCGGGGCGATTTTTCGCACTCACCTTGGCACCTCCTGCTCGGCCAACTCCCGGCAGAAGAGCGCATACAACGCCGCGCCGCCCGCATCCTTTCCGGCCTCCTCGACGAAATACTCGAAGCCCGGTTCGATGAGGTGTTCGAGTTCCCATCGCCGGAAAAGACCGGGGACGCGCCGGTATTGCTTGGTGTCGGCGTTCTTTTTCAGAAGCGCTTCAAGGTCGAATTTCATGCGACCCTCCCGTTGACGTTGGATTTCGCGGGGGCCTCATTGCCCCTTTGAATTCCCAAGTCATCGGGAATCGAAAACGTGACAGCGTTCGGTGAGATTTTTTCGGCGGCCTTGCGAAGACGGTCTTTGGCGCGATGAAATCGTTGACGAAACGCGGCGGGGGATACTCCCTCCTCGGCGGCCATCTCGGTGAGGGTCTTTCCGAACACGATGTGGTTCACGAGCAGCGCCGCGTCTGGTGCGGACAAGCCTGCGTCCCGAACCAGGCGCGTCTTCAGATCGTCGAGGGATGTGTCGAAGCAGTCCGTTGTCGGAAGTTGAATCGGCTCCCGAAAAGCAGGTCGTTTCGGTTGAGCAATCTCCCCGTCGTCGGACTCGATATCGTCTGCGGCCGCGTCGGCAAGTTGAAATAGTATGTCGAAGCTGACCGTCCCGCTTCGTGCCTTGATTTCTTTCAGCGCCGAGCGGCGCGCCTTGGTCCAGACCGCGACCATGAGCCGCTTGGCGAGCCCTGCCTCGCTCCACAGCGGTTCGTAACCAAGCCGGTCGCACAACGAATCCCATATCGCGCTGGCCGCTTCCGCGTCCGAAACGAATGACTTGCGGACGTGGCAAAAGACCCATTCCATCGTCGGCCACAGGCCGAGCGCCAGGATCGCAAGCCATAACGTCGGGGAGGGTCCGGCGGCGTGCAGTTCCCGCAACGAGCGGATGACGTCATCCTCTTCACCGGTGGGATGCGATCCGTAATCCAGCAGCCACTCGACAAGGTGACCCGGCGAATCGAACCGTTGAAGACATGACCGAGTACCCTTCGCCTTGTCGAAAGCCTTGATGTGGCATGCGGTGGTGAGTTCGAGTTCCATTCCTCGCCGAAAATCCTTCCAGGTGAAGCCCATGAAGCACCCGCTTTCCGGCGGGCGTCTTGCGCCTCACGATGGCCGTTGATGGACCTCCTTGGGCCTCAGGTTGGGTTGTGCTGTTACGCGGTCCTGATCGAAGCCTCGGCTGTTCGTTGGCCGTCGGCGGGGCCGCTCAGATCGATTTCCTGCATGGCTTGGCAGCGGCGGCAGGTGGTGAGCACGGAGCCGCCGGTCACGACGAATTGGAGGGTTTTGTAGCGGATGAAGAGCTTGCCGTTCTTCTCAACGGCCAGCAGCAATCCGCATTCGGGGCAGCGGTGTTCGGTGGTCATTTGTTCCGTCCTTTCCGCGACGTTTTTTCGTCGCTGGACGGAACGCTACGAGATCGATCTGGTTGACTTGTGGTTGAGTTCTGGTTGGTTTCTGGTTGGCGGTCTAGGAATCGGACTCAAGCGGAAAAATCAAGGCATATTTCAGGCCGGGCTCTGGTGAAAAGTGATAGGCGGTGGATGCGTCGTCCACCTTCACCGTCTTGATATAAAGGTAATCGGGCTTCTTGGACTCCGGATCGATGGCGCTGCGCGTCCGTTGGACTTGCTCGGCCATCGCCTTATCCGGATCGGTGGAACTGCCTCTCGCGATGTGACTGAGAGTGTTGAACTGCTCAGGGAGGAGCGCCGCTCCTCTTTCCACCAATTCTCGAAGAACCTTCAAGTGGTACATAGCTCGGAACTTTTCGGGCTGCTTGCGTTTGAGCTTTGGATACCAAATCTCCTGCCGGATACCATCGACGATCAGGTCGTAACCGGATTTCCGAAGCCCCAGTATTTCGTCCATCTCTTGCTTGGTGATCCCATTGCAGCCTTCATGCGAGAACAACTTGGCAACGTGTCCCGGTTCGACAACTCCACCGTGTAGAGCCCTTTTACGAAATACCTCCAGGAGATCCGCTGGAGGGGCTGACGCGACCAACGTCTCGCCATTCCACACGATGGATTCGTTTAACGGCAAAAGGCGACTGCGATGGTTGTTCAGCATTCTCTCGTGCTGGTCATCCAGATATTCGGACGAAGGAGTCATTAAAATGAACGGGGTTGTTTGATCGGCGAGCAAGAAATCAAGCGCCCGTAGAAACTGCTCCTCGTCCGGCGCGAGCGACAGAAAAACGGGAAAGGCTTGATTGGCGATTGGAACGTAGCTGCCGACTCGCCATAGATGCCAAAAGGAATCGTCTCTAGATGGCCTGACGCTGAATTGCAATTGACTGGCCAGATGTTTGGCGAAGGTCGCCACGTCAAACTTGTGAATGATCACGTCCTTGCGGGTCAGTTGCAGCGTGTCACATTCCGGCGGGCTTTGGCCGCAGAAGGCGGCGAACCGATCATGCTCATGCTGCACGATGCGTCGCGGGCAATTGACGTCCCCGGGCGATGGACATGGATACGATTTGGCAAGGCTGTCCGTCGGCTTGAAAAAGGAACGGACAGCGTCCCATTCCTCTCTCAAGTCGCGTCGCCATACCGCTTCGACGTCGCCCAGGTCGGACCTAGACTGAAGCAGTCGCCAAAACCGGGTCAGGGTGGATTTCGTCATCTTCCATCGACTCGACTATGAATTTGCGCTCTTTCATCCAGGTGTACAGCAGCAATCCGTCCTCGTCGCGGGTGAATTTGGTTCCACGCGGGACACGGATCGTAAAAGAGCGCGTCGCCTTCACGTCGGCGTACTTGACCTCGAACGTTGCGCTCGTATGGCGGCCGCCTTTCGGAAACTCCTTGTCGCGAGCTTTGTAGGCCGCAAAAAGGTCATCCGCCTTCCGCACCTCGATCTCGTTTTGCTTCCCACCCCAGAAAAAGGTCAACTCTTTGAGCGTAACCCTTTCCAGTCCTGGAATATCGGAGCATGCCAAACAGTCCTCGCCCTTCTCGAACAGCGGTTCGAGCGTGTACTTGTCATCTTTCTTGAAATAGTCCCCGTCGCCGAAAAGGTGCTGGCCGAATGACTCCCGATAGAGCGCCGTGGCCTTGGCGTTCTCAGCGTTGATTCGAAGGTCCCCGACTTCGGGATCGTAGACGACGACGTCGAAGTGCTCCGGTTGGAAATAGACCGCTCCGGATTTTCCCTTCTTGATCGATCCCTCGCGGCGGAAGGGCAACCCGTGCCGAATCATGAACCAGGTACCGTCCTTGTGTTGCAGCGTGAAAACCTTGCAATTCCGTTCCCGTTTCATCTTTGCGAGCCAGTCATCCACATCGGCGACGATCTTTTTGAGCGCGGTCGGATCGACCTTCGCAAGCGGCGCTGAGATGTGACTCGGAAACGTTTCGAACGAACGCCGAGTCGCGAGGTTCTGTTCCGCGTGTTTCTCCTCAAGGAAGTCTCTATCCTCAAGCCACGTCTGGATTGCGACCTCCATCGGAGTTGGATCGGACAAGAAATCGAAAGATATCTGCTCGCCCGCCGGACGCTTGTGGTTCTCGTCCAGGATTCTGGTCATGTCCTCAGGCTTGGACATCTCGTGGATGAAGAACAACGCCTCGATCAGGTTGTCATCCATCTCGGCATCGGGCGCCGCCAGAACGGACGCCAGCTTCTCGTAGTCAAAATCCGTGGCTCCATCGAAGACAATGCCTCGCGAGGTGAAGAAAGGCTCGTGCGGCGCGAACAGCTTTTTCAGCCACTCCGGTCGCGCCTGCTTCAGAACTTCCACATGAGCAAATCGGTTCCATTTAACGGTCGCCATTGCGTTCCCCCCTGTCCCTATTAATTGATGTCAACCACGGGGCCGCGTTGAACCCCGATGACCTTCCCTTGAACCAAGATTTCATCGAACCGGAAAAACGTCGGTTTAAGTTTCTTGTTGGCCGGTCGAAGTTCGACCTGGCCCCTGTGCAGATAGAACCGCTTGACCGTCGCGCTCTCGCTATGGATGAGCGCGACAACGATCTCACCATCCTCAGCGAACTGACGCGGCTCGCAGATGACCAAGTCGCCGTCGAGAATGCCCGCCTCGCGCATCGAGTCACCTTTGATGCGCAACGCGAACAGGTCGGGCTTCATGTACATGGCCGCGTCGACTACGACCGTACCCGCCCACTCCTGTTGGGCGTATATCGGCAACCCCGCCGCGATGCGGCCGATGATCGGAATCTCTCTCGACCGATGTTCTGCCTGGGATTCTCCCGCGCGATTCAGCAAATGGACGGTGCGGCTGTATGGGCCTTCTCGGCGAACGTAGCCCTTGTCCTCCAACGTCTTGAGCATCTGGAGAACGGCGGCGTGACTGATTCCGAGGTCGGCACCGGCGCTTCGCAGGCTTGGAATCCTGCCGTGCCGCTTTAGCTCGCGCTCCAGGTAGGTGAGTAGTTCACGCTGCCTGATCGTCAATTCTTCCCGCATGTTCTCGCTCCCTGTTTCGGGTTCCGGAGAATGGGAAATCGTAGGGCAGCCCACTTCGAATGTCAATGCAAATGTGAAGGCAAAAGGAAAGATGGAAGCAAGAGGCTGTCACGTTTTTCGGCGCGGATGACTTGGGAAGTCAGGAGCCTTTTGAAAGGGAGAATCCATGACGACAAGTCGATCCATTGCCCAAGGCGGGGCCATTTCTGATATCGCCTCAATCCTGGCCACAGCCATCGTGCGCATGCATCTGCGCGATGTGCGTAACCGTCTGAAAAAGAACGTGAAATCAGAGAATGGCCTTGAGGTTTCGTCTGCTAAGAGCCTTCATCGTCTCGAACCGAAGCACGGAGAAGAGAAACGATGAAACAAGAAACCAAGGTTCTCAAGCAGATCGCGCAGCTGCCCGGTCTGTCGTTCGAGGAACTCAAGGAGCGATGGCGCGCCCTAAACGGCTCGGAGCCGCCCGCCTACAACAAGCCATTCCTCGTCAAGCGCCTGGCGTACCGCATCCAGGAACTCGCCTACGGCGGCCTTTCCGAAAACGCGAAAGCGCGGCTCGACGAGATCGCCCGTGAGAACGGCATGGACGAACTGGCGTCGCTCGACCGGACCACCCCGCGCAAAAAGGGTATGCCGGTCATTGGGACGCGCCTGGTGCGTGAGTGGAATGGCGACCGCTACGAAGTCACGGTGGTCCACAACGGCTTCGAATACCAAGGCAAGACCTATCGGTCGCTCACCGCGATCACGAAGGCCATTACCGGCACGCATTGGAACGGGCCCGCATTTTTTGGGTTGCGCAGGGGCAGCAACGGGGATGGTCGTAAATGAGAAACGGGAACAGCCAAGGCAACGGCAATGGAAAAGCCCCCAACGGCGTGACGCCCAAGGTCCGCTGCGCGATCTACACGCGGAAATCGACCGAGGAAGGTCTCGACCAGGAATTCAATTCACTCGACGCGCAGCGCGAGGCGGCCGAGTCGTACATCGCCAGTCAGAAAAGCGAAGGCTGGGTCGCTCTCACGAACCGATACGACGATGGCGGTTTCTCCGGCGGCACGATAGAGCGCCCAGCACTCAAGCGCCTGCTGCAGGACATCGAGGAGCGACGGATCGATTGCGTGGTCGTCTACAAGGTCGACCGGCTTTCTCGCTCACTGCTCGACTTCACGAAGATCGTCGAGACCTTCGAGCGTCAGGGCGTGACGTTCGTTTCTGTGACGCAGCAGTTCAATACGACGACATCAATGGGGCGCCTGACGCTCAACATCCTTCTTTCGTTCGCGCAGTTCGAGCGCGAGATCATCGGCGAGCGCATCCGCGACAAAATCGCCGCCTCCAAGCGCAAGGGAAAGTACACCGGCGGCATGCCGATCCTCGGATACGACGTGGACCGCGTCGCCAAGAAACTGATCGTGAATCCCAAGGAAGCGGAACTGGTGCGGCACATCTTCAAGCGGTTCGTCGTAGCGCAATCTGCGACGTTGCTCGCCAGGGAACTCAATGAACAAGGACGCCAGACGAAATCGTGGACCACGGCGAAAGGCGTCGTCCGGCCCGGGCAGCCGTGGCACAAGATGCACCTGTATCGGCTGTTCAACAATCGCATCTACGTCGGCGAGATCGTCCACAAGGACCAAGTCTATCCGGGCGAGCACGAGGCCATCGTACCGCGCGATCTTTTCAATAAGGTCCAGGCCATCCTCGAAGAGAACTACCGCATTCGTGGAAACAAGGCTCGCGCCAAGACGCCCGCGCTGCTCAAGGGCATCATCAAGTGCGGGCACTGCGGCGGGTCGATGGGGCCATCGTTCACGAAGAAGAACGGCAAGACGTACCGCTATTACGTTTGCATCCAGGCGACCAAAAAAGGGTGGGACACCTGTCCGGTGAAAAACGTGTCCGCGGGCGAGATCGAGGGCGCGGTCATGGCCCAGATGCGCGCGGTGTTCCAGTCGCCGGAACTCGTCGCCGAGACCTGCCGCGTCACCCGGCAAAAAGAGAACGAGGAAATCGAGCGCCTGAAAAGCGAACGGTTCGACCTGGCGGGCGAGTTGCCCACGGCCAGCAACCCGCTGCGCCAACGCGACATCAACGAACGGATCATTGAGATCGACGCCACGGTCGCCGCGATGCAGGCCAACCCCCTGTCCGAGCAGCAGGTCGCTGACGCACTGAGCAACCTCGACGCGGTGTGGGACGAGTTATTTCCAGCCGAGCAGGCGCGCATCGTGAGCCTGCTGATCGAACGCGTGGTGGTGAGCGAGACCGGCGCGGAAGTGGTCATGCGGTCGGATGGCCTACACTCGCTCGTCGACGAACTGGGCGACCGCGAGGAAAGGATCAGTGTCGATGGATGAGCAGGACGAGAAGATCACCCTCCACCGTGACGGCCAGAGCATCCGCATTCACATCCCGCTGAAGTTCAAACGGCGCGGTGGGCGGAAGGAAATCATCGTGCCCGAGGGATTGGAGAAGTTTCTGCCACGAAAGCAACCCGCCAAATATGCGCTGCTCGTCGCGCTGGCCCGCGCTTTTCGATGGAAGGAATTGCTAGAGACCGGGCAGGTCGCTTCGATGAGCGAATTGGCAAAGATTTTTCGCGTCGATGCGTCATACTTGAGCAGGATTCTCCGCTTAACGCTTCTAGCACCAGACATCGTGGAGTTTATTCTTGAAGGACAAGAGCCTTCCGGATTGTCGCTCTCCAAAATAACAAAACATATTCCACTTCTTTGGTTGGATCAGAAAACCTCTTTTGGAATAATTAAACGGCCACAAGTAGTTTAATCGCTATCACCTTTCCATAACTTTAATATTTTCAATCTCTCTTTCCCCAAGTAGAATGGAAATATAAAGGCGACGGCTCCAAAACCACAGGCGTACAGAACCCACGAGTTGACCGATTTCTGTAAAAAGTTACTACCTTCTCCATATTGATTCACATATCTACCAACCGCAAACTCCAAAAGGAGAAAGACAATCCCGCTCATGGCCGTTCTAATCGTAGTGGATTTTACCAATCTATCCTTTTGGGAAATTTTTTTAGGATGAGATACGAAATCGCCATCACCATCCTTTTTACTGTCAGTTAAAGCGCCCCTCTTCATACTATCGTTTTCCAGAGGTTCCAAATAGATATTCGAAACTCGTACGTTTCCGCAGACCGTAGAGAATCCCCAATACCATTGTCCTCGTGTTGTGTACGCCAATAATCTCTCATCCGAAGCAATAAGCACTGGCGACCCGTCATAGAATATTCTGACTGTTTTACCTTTAATTTTAACTTTTACTTTATGGTTCTGTGAAATCTTAAAAGATGGTTTGTTTTTGTCTTCACGGTGGATGTGTTCTATTTTGTCATTTTTTAGAATATCAACTCTAAACCCACCGGATTCCCACGGGCAATAAATAACCAAGTGGTCAGAGGACTGATAGTTTTCTGTAGGGCTTTTTGCAAAAACTACAAGGCGTATATCTGTCTTTTGCAACGATAAAAAGGAAAAGTTGAAATTAAACACTGCCTCTTGCTGTCGCGCTACCCTGCTATTCCAAACGTAATATGCGTCTGGACCGATATCAGGTGCATTTAGTTCCAGAACATCTCCGCTTTGAGCCCAGGTCCCCTTGACAGAATACCATAGTTTGTCTGGCTCTATAGATGGTTCACTTGTGTCAGCATCCATCGCATCAGACGGTTCAATTTTGGATGGAGTGGTTATATTGTAAGAGTTGATGCCAACTATTTTACATTTACCTCGAAGTCTGATCCCAATAATAGTGTCAAGAGTATAAATGCCATTAAATGCCTGTTTTTTTAAAACCAAAGGAACATTAACCCTGATCGATTGCCAACCCTTTTTAATATTCAACGTGGGAGCATAGGCCTTCCATTCATAGGAGCCATCTCCGTGAGGCCCAATATCCTGATCACTTTTTACTGTCGTAATGTTAATACATTTATTGCACAAAACGCCACTTTTATCGCGTACGGATACCATAATATATAACCCGCCGATTATTAGTTGGTCGTCTACTATGAACTCGACAAGTTCGCCATTATTTTTGCTTCTGTTAAAAGAGAAATCCAAACATCCAGGTTCTAAATCATACGCAAGGGCAAAAATATTGTTGTCAACATTGTAAACATTTGCTTTTGACAGTTTGCAGTTGTCAATATTGAAACCTGACCAACCATACTTTTTTAAAAGACTTAAAATTGCTTCTGTTTGATCTGATAACTTGTCCAGATCATAAGATAGATAAGAAAAATTCACTATTCGCAATGGATTTACTCGATTCTTCCATTTATTGTAACAACGCCTTCGAATCCCGTTAATTAAACGCGTCGCAAAACAATGACCCTTTCCACCAGCTTCCCATTCCAGGTCCATAATAGGTGTCTTTACCGTAACTTTTTTCAGCGTTGCTTTATCCTGCATTCAATTACTCCGGCCGCACTTTTAGCTTTTTGTTATAATTGAACATTGCCCCAGCGTTTCGTAAATTTGGACTGGTACTGCAAAATGGAGTCGAACTCTCGATAAAATGCCTCTCGTAACTGTATGATTTTCCAGCACTCTCATCTTATGGACGAGGTGGGGGCAGTCCAAAGGTTTCAGAGAAAGAGAGGGAGAAAGGGCGATTTTAGAGGCAAGATGGCCGATTTGAGACTCAACCGCGTCCATAAGATCGGGCGAGCCGAGACTCGTCCCACCTCTGGAAAAACCTTTTAGTTCACGCGCTTGTGTGTGCTCCTGCAAAAGCCCCTCGCATTTGACCCAAATATAGAGAGAACGAGTTCAAAAAGAAAGAGTGGTGGAGGTGGCGGGAGTCGAACCCGCGTCCGGAGGCGGTCCGCGCGGCGGTCTACGAGTGTATCACCATGATTTGGGTCTTTGGTCGGCGTGCGCCCATGGGCAGGCTCACGCTCTCCGCAGCCGAATGACGATCTCGCCTTCCCGGGATCCGGCGGCCCGGTTCGGCCAGCCTGCTAAGCGACGCGCCATCCGCCCCCGCAGGCAGGGGACGGTGGCACGGGCTACAAGTGGTTATGCAGCCAGAGCGAAGTTGTCGTTGGCAACTATCAGTTTGTCGGCTTTTAACGTGGCCAACCGACAAACCACGACTCGCACGCACGCGCTTCAACGTCTCCGTCGAAACCGTGACACCCCCATTTTCAAGGAACCCGCGATCCGAAAATCGCTGCCCGGCCTTTCGCCGAACATTAAATAATGGGGTCGCGGCGCGCTTTTGTCAAATTTTCGCTCGCCGAGGCGGTCGGGGCCAAGGAGCGTGAGGCGCGCCGGCGCCTTCAGGCCACCGAGAGGGCCGCGCCAAGCGCGCCGACCAGTTGCGGATCGGGCAGGACGGATATCGGCTTTCGCAGGGCTTCGCCGAGCGCGTCGATCATGGCGAGGTTCAAGGCGACGCCGCCGCTCATGAATATATCGGCTCCGTCGGTCATCTTTCCCGCCAGCGACGCGACGCGCGTGGAGAGTGATTGATGCAGCCCGCGCACGATGCCCTCGACGGCATGGCCCTCGGCCACGAGCGAGATGACCTCGCTCTCCGCGAAGACCGTGCACGTGTTGGACACGGGAACGCCTGATGGCG
This sequence comes from bacterium, assembly GCA_019912885.1. Lineage (NCBI taxonomy): Bacteria > bacterium. The sequence continues at coordinate 26,249 of JAIOHV010000150.1, read as the reverse complement.
CGCGCCGCGCGTGCTCGGCGACCTGGTCGAACGGGATCTGGAGGCGGCCGAGAATGACCTCGAGGAACCGCCCCGTGCCGGCGGCGCACTTGTCGTTCATGACGAAATCGAGGACCTCGCCCGCGGGCCCGATACGGATGACCTTCGTATCCTGCCCGCCCATGTCGATGAGGACACCGGCGCGCCCGGCAAGGGTGAAGGCGCCGCGCGCATGGCAGGTGATCTCGGTCAGAACCTTCGTGGCGTTGACGCGCTTGCGTCCGTAACCCGTCGCACCGACGGGCGTATCGGGCTCGGCCCCGGATTTTTCCATAAGCTCGGCCAGCCGCGCGCGCGTCTGCTCTTCGACGCGCGGGTTCGCCGGCTCAACGGCGCTCGCAAGGACGCTCCCGTCCGCGTCGATGACGACGCCCTTCCAGGTGGTGCTTCCGACGTCGACGCCAATCGCGGCGGGAGGATGGGATTTTATTTCGTTTCCGGTCAATGGAATTCGATTCTCAACGCTCCGCGCTCACGCGAAGCTCTCCATGAACGCGCCAACGCGGGTGTCGCCCTGCTCGGCGGACCAGGCGCGCGGGTCGTTGTGGTCGGCCTCCAGGACGAGAACGCGGATGCCGAGCTCGCGGCTCATGCGTTCCTTGAGGTCGAGCTGCCCGATCGAATACGGCTTGCACGAGCGGTCGCTGTGCAGGATCGCGCCGTCCACGGAGTACGTTCTCGCGAGACGGTTCATGATCTGAAGGCGGTTGTTCAAATCCTGGTTCAGGATGATGTACGTGTAGGATCTGGCCGCGGAGTTCCACGGATCGGCCGGATCGATTTGCGCGCCGGCCTCGGCCCAGGCGTTGGTGTACGTCGTGACGACGAAGTTGAATCCCTCGTTGGCGAGCTTCGTTGAAAGGTCGCGTGTGTTGTACCAGATGGGAAGGTTGTCCCAGAGCAGGCGGTACTTCTCGTTCTTGATGCCGCCGACGCCCTTTTGAACGCGGTCCTTGAGTTCGTCGAGGAGCAGGCGGTAATAGGCGTTGCACTCTTGGGTGCCGCGCAACGCGACGATGGGCGCGATGTGGAAGAATCCGTCGATGCCGGTCCAGGGGGACGGTTTCGCCGTTGCGGTAGCCAGGCAGTCGCCCCAGAGCTTCGTGCCATCGCGGGCGAGTTCGACGACCTTCGCCAGCTCTTCCATGTCCACCTTCTTGCCGGCGACCTTCTCGGCGACGTCGATCAGCTCCATGAGCTGGTCCTTGACGTACTCAAGCTGGTGCGGCTTCGCCGGGCCGTAGAGGTATGGCGTGTCGATGAGGACGAGCGGGCAGCCGAAGTACTCCGCGAGGCTCCGGTACCAGTAAAGGACGGTCTGGCAGATGTTCGTGCAGCATGCGAGCAGGTCCGGCCTGGGGAGGCGGCCGACGGGAGTCTTTCCCGTGATGACGCACCCGATGTCGGCGCGCGCGTAGGAACAGAGGTCGCGCGAGTAGCCTTCCTTCTCGACCGCGTCGGAGAGCTCGGGCGTGAGGCGCTGGACCCCGCAGATCGCCGCGTGGTTTTCCGGGTAGACGCAGTGATAACCCAGCGGACGCAGCACCTCGACGGGAAAACCGCTCGTGACCCAGGCCACCGGCACCGCGCCATCGGCGTATCGGCCCTTCAGGTAGTGGATCGACATGATGTCCTTGAGCTTGCGCAGGCACTCGAACGGCGGGCCGAAGGGATTTTCTTTCGGCTTGCGCGCGCGGCGCTTTCGGTCGGCCTGCCAGTTCTGAAGGGACATGAGCATGGGCCCGACGACGCGGCCCGCGACCTCGTATTGGATGCGCCTTGTGATCATGCGCGACTCCCGGATCCAAGCATTTCGACGAAGGCCTCGATGCGCGTGACGGCCTGCCCGGGCAGTTCGGTTTCCAACTCGCCTTCGAGGTAGAGCAGCGGAGCTTTTTTCGCGGAGAACGTCTCGCGGAGGCCGGGGACGTCGAAGAGCTCCGGCTCGCAGAATTTCGGCTCGTGGACAATGACGCCGGCCGCGCCGCCCTTGTCGTACAGGCCGGCCAGCCAGGCCATCCGGATCGACCGGTTCGACGAGCGCGTCGGACAAGGCGGCGCCTGAAAGTACGCGTCGGCGAGATCGCGGAAGGGATCCTCGCCGGCCTCGGCCGCCGGGCGCACGACGCGCCGGCCAACGGCCGCGTAGTCGTCCACGGCGACGAACGCACCGGCGTTCCCGATCGCGTCGAAGATCGACATCGGCTCCGGCACGTAGCCGGTGATCATGATCGGGATGCCCTTCTGGACGGTGTCCGAACGAAGGTTCTCCCGGGCCGCGCGAAGCTCGTCCAGGTGCTCTTCTGGCCAGAGATACTCCCCGCGGCGCAGCAGCGTGTAGAATTCGCGGTCGTTCATTTCGATCCGCGAGCGATTGGCGAGAAGCTCGGCGCGCACGTCGTCGATCTCCCGGTGCAGGCGGACCGCGTCGCGAAGGCGCGTCTCGTCGAGCGGCTTGCCCGCGAACGCCTCAAGCTCCCCGGCGAGGCTGCGCATCTCCTTCTCGACGAAGGTGTGCGAGCTTGGTCGCCATTCGCCCTTGGGGTGAATGAAGCGGAACGAGGGTTTCGTCCAGCCGCCCATGTCCGGGGCCTGCGTCGCGAGTCCCTGGATCGAGTCGCACGTGTGCGGGAAGAGCGCGCCGTCAACGGCGTCGGCGCCGCCCGAGGCCATGAACGCCAGGGCGTTGCGGGCGACGGCGCAGACGTACGCCTGGAGCCGGCCGGCGTCGGGACCGCGAGGCGTGCCGGGAGGGCCCCACATCTCGACCGCGAGGATATCGAGGGCCGTGAGGATTTCCTTGGGATAGTGAACGGGAAGGACGGCAAGGACCTTCCGCCCGAATATTTCCTTCTGTTCACGGATGTACGGGTTGCGCATGGTGCGTCCGCGGGACGGGCCCGGAAGCCCGCCAATGAAGCGGTGAATTACGTAATGGTATTCACATAATCGTGGCCGGGATGCAAGAAAAGCGGCCCATTTTTACAAACAAAACGCGTAAAAAACGGGACCGGAATTGTCCCCTTGCCTGCGAGCAAAAGGGAGCGTCCCAAACCCGAAAAACGCACGGCGCCAGTACTTCGCGCACCCCCGGCGTCCATCCTTGGTCGACACGCGCGCAATGTTAAGCTGCGCCGCGCGCAACACTGGAAAAAAGGGGCAACATACCCATGACACAAACCGCAACCATCCTTGTCCTCGGTGCGTACGGCCTCGCGGGGCGGGCGATTGTGAAGCGGCTTGTCGAGAAAACGCGATTTCCCGTCATCGCCGCCGGGCGCAACGCGGAAAAGCTCCAGGCACTCGATATCGCGGGCGCCGGGGATCGCGTCCGGCGGCTCGTGCTCGACGCCGCGGATCGCGGCGCGCTGCGCGATGCGTGCGCGTCCGCGAAGATCGTCATCAACGCGATCGGGCCCTACGCCGTGCACGGGGCGGGTATCGCGCGCATCGCCATCGACGCGGGTTGCTCGGTCATCGACTGCGCCAACGAGCAGATCCACTATCGCAACCTTCGCGCCCTCGACGAGGACGCACGGGAAAAGGGCGTGCTCCTTGTGACCGGGGCCGGCGTGATCCCCGGCATTTCGACGCTACTTACCGCAAAGTTGCTCGACGATGTCGCGGGCGGCGGGTCGGTCGATATCTTCTATCTACAATTTCAACACGCCTACGAGGATTCCGGCTTCGGATCCGTGATGGGCGGTATCCTGGACGCTTGTCATCGGCCCACCGCCGTGGTCGACGGGGAGCAAACGCCCGTCGTGCTGGGACGCTCGCATCGGACCGTCGGGTTCGATGCGCCCTTCGGCAAGCGCCGTGTGTTTGAGATTCCGACGATCGACACGCTGGCCCTGTCCGCGGGCTACTCCATGCGCGACGTGCACACCTGGTTTTATCTGGGCGAGCAGCCGATGTGGCTTTTTCCGGTGATTCGCTTGCTGCAACCGCAACGGCGCGCCTGGGCCTACCGGCTCCTCGAGGCGATCGCCCGCCCGCTGAACGACAAGGAGTTTCAACGCGCCCGGAAAGAAGGGCTCCCCCGCGAGGTGCTGCTTACCGTCTCGGTCGCAAACGGCGAGACGGCCCGCAAGGCCACGATGGTTTTCACCGACGGCGCGTCGCCAACGGCGTTTCTCCCCGTGCGCCTGGCGGAGTTACTCGCGTCCGGCAAGGCGGGGAGCGCGGGCCTTGCAACGCCGATCGATCTCGTATCCTTCGATGGGTTGGGGGTCGACGCCGAGGCGTTCGTGGTGCGTGTGCATTTGCCCTGACCTCACTCGATCCGCACCACGCACCCGGAAAATGTCGTGACGTAATCCGCGCCGAAGGCTTGGGACGGCGACACGGCGCCGGCGGGCGCGCCGCCTTCGAGCATGCGGCGTACGGATTCGACCGCCGTCTTGGCGGTGAGCGCATATGTCCCGCGGGTGGTCAGCGTGCCCTCGATCGCGCGGCCGTCTGCGTCCTCGGCGCGCGCCCAGAGCTCGCACTTTTCGCCGGCACCGGGCTTTTCGGGCAGGCGGCCTCCGAAGCGGTCGACCATCTTCTTGAGCGCCCGGACGCCACCCGGCCGTCCGAGCAGCGGCGCGAGCGCGCGGATGACCGGCGCCGCGACAATCGCCGCGCGCGGCACACCCGCGTAGATCGTCACGTCCTTGAAACCGAGCGAATGGTACGCGGTCGATACGTCGCCCCACGGGATGCTCATCGCCCAGCGCGTGCCGTCCGCGAAGGCCACCTTGCGGCGAAACGCGAGCATCGGGGTGCGTTCGATGCGCCCGTTCCGGCGGATCGCGCCGCCGTGCGGCAGCGCCTCGATCATCGTCTTGGCCGTCCCGCCGCTGACGGGGCTTTTCGAATCGAACGCCAGTTCGAGCGAACGCGCCGCGGGCAGGCGTTCCTTCAGCATCGCGGCCAGTCCGTCGGACGGCACCACGTCAAACCCGACGCCGGGCATCAGCGTGACGCCGCGCGTTTTCGCCTCGTCGCCGCGCGCGAAGATCGCCTCGAAAACCTCGAGCTCGCCGGTGATGTCGAGGTAGTGCGCGCCGGCATCGAGGCACGCATCGACCATCGGCCGGCTTGTCGCCGAAAACGGGCCGGCGCAATGAAGCACGGCCGCGCATGCGGCAAGGCTCGCGCGGGTCGCGGCGGGATCGTCGAGCGAGAAAACGCGGTGCGGAAGTTTCAGACGATCGGCGAGTTCGCGCACCGGCTTTTCGCTTCGCCCCGCGACGATCGGCGCCATGCCGCGCCGCGCGGCTTCGATCGCGATCAGCGTGCCGGTGTAACCGTTCGCTCCGTAAATCATCCAGGTCTTGTCGCTCATGGGGTCCCCTTGTGCCGCCGTGTCCGAAGCCGCGCGCGGATCGTCCACCGCGTTTGACCGATCTTATAGCAGGGCGTAAGGAAATGGGCGCCGTTTTCCGGAGACCGCCATGCCCCTTGCCGCGTCGCCCCATGTCGTCATCACCGGCGCCGGCGGCGGATTCGGCCGCGCGCTGGCGCTTGCCCTCGCGCCGCGAAAAGCGCGGCTGGTGCTTGCGGACAAGGACGAATCCACGGCGTTCGAAACGGCGCGGCTCGCGTCGGAAGCGGGCGCTGCGTCGGCCGTCGCGGTCGCCTGCGACGTGACGCGGCCGTCGGATTTCGAACGCCTGTCCGCCGCCTGCCCGGATCGCATCGACCTTCTGGTCAACAACGCGGGCGTCACGAGCGCGGGGGCAATCGGCGAGTTGTCGCTTGCGGCGTGGCGCTGGACGCTCGATATCGACCTTTTCGGCGTCGTGTACGGCTGCCACGTTTTCGTTCCGCGCATGCGGGCGCAGGGATTCGGCCACGTGCTGAACATCGCCGCGGCGGCCGGGTTCGTGAGCGCCCCGATGATGGGCGCGTACAACGTCGCCAAGGCCGGCGTCGTCTCCATTTCCGAGACACTCGCCGCGGAGCTTGCCGGAACGGGGGTCGGCGTCACCGTCGCGTGCCCGACATTTTTTCGCTCGGACATCGTCGACGCGGGGCGATTCGAAAACGAAAAGGCGAAAGACGCCGCGCGCCGCCTGATGAGCGGCGGGATCGACGCCGACCGCGTCGCCCGCCGCGTTCTGCGCGATGTCGAACGCGGCCGGCTCTACAGCCTGCCGATGGCGGACGCGCGATGGCTCTGGCGACTCAAGCGCCTCGCGCCCGCGACGTTCACGCGCATCATCGGCGCGTGGGGCCGGCGGCAGATGCGCTGACATCGGCGCCGGCCGCCCGCCCGACATCGTCCGGCCGCGTCACGACAAGAAAGAGAACAAGCCCCGCGAGGCGGTGGTAACTGAACGGGAAGACATTGAATGTCGGAATCGCGAGCATCAGCGCGACAGCAAGCGCGGCAAGCGGCAACCGCGCACGCGGCACGGCGATGAGCGCGTATAAGGCGATCGGAAGCGCGAGCACGTAGTGGTGCTCCCACACCATCGGCGATACGAGCAGCATCGCCGCGATGGCGTCCGCGGAATGCGCGGCGATGCGTCGCGCGGATGCCGCCGCGTCGTTTGAGGCGCCCGCGCGATCGCGAAATCGCCTTTCCCGCTGAACGAAACGCACCGCAAGCCAGGCGACAAACGCCAACGAAATCGCGTAGGCGATCACCGCGAGGACGCCCGCGCGCGAGGCCATCGCCGCGTCGCCCGCGCCGGAAACGTGGCGATACACGTTGGCGACCAGGCTGTGCACGCTGTTGTCGCGCAGGTTTCGGCCCGGCGGGAAGTGGGCGAGGTGGCGGAAAAACGCGCCCCATATCCGCCCCGTTCCGGCAAGGGATGCCGCGCCGACGAGCCCGGCGACGAGGCCGACGATCGACCACGCGAGGAATGTTCCTCGTTTCAGCGCCGCGAACAGGCCGATGAAGATCGCGGGATAGAGCTTGATGTGCGCCGCCGCGGCGATGGCGAAACCGGCGACACGCGGACGCCGTTCGATGAGCACGATCCCCGCGAGCAACAAGTCGATAACCCAGAAATTTACCTGGTTGTGGCGGATCGTGCGAAGCACGGGATTGGAAATCACGATGAGCACCGCGGGCAGGACGCACGCGATCGTTTCCCGCGCGCCGGCCATTTCGGCAAATCGCCGCAGCAGAAAATACGCGCCGACGAGAAGCGCAAGCTGCGCGACCTGGTAGAGATAAAACACGGCCGACCACACGGCCTGCGGATCGGCGTCGCCGATAAGCGCCGGCGCGATCGGCGTTAGCGCCCGATACGCGCCCGCGAGCGCGCCGGCCACGAGCGGCGGGTAGAGATAGCAATCGCCGTAGGGGCTTCGCAGGTCGAGTACCGCGGCGGCGGCGCGCTGGTAGCACAGGAAGTCAAAGGAGGGCGCCGAGAATTCGCTGAAGATCGGCAGGTAGATAAATGCCAGCGCGGCGGGGACCAGGATCGGCAGCGAATCCGCGGTTGTACGCGGTCGGCGATCGCGCCACGAGAAGGACGCTGCGGCAAGGACGGCAAGCGCGCCGAAAAATCCGAACAACTCAAACGGCACGTTCGCCTTGCCGTAGGAGTCGGAGATAAGGGTTGTATCGACGGATGCGAGTTTGAGCGGGGCGAGGATGGCGACGGCGGCGAGCGCGGCAGCCGCAAGCAGGGTCGCGGCGCGCGACACGCGGCCTAGAAGAATCCGTTGATGGCGATGCGCGCGGACTCCAGGATGTTGTCGGCGCGCAGCCGCTTGATCTGCTTTACGATCTGTTTGGGGCGAAGGTAAAAGCGGCGCAATGCCTTTTTCTGCAAGCCGCGAAGCTGTTCGATATCCTGCGTCGGGGTGACCCAAATCGGATCGACGTCCGTAAAGCAGATGTACGACGAGTAGCGCTTCCAGACGTCAATATCCACCGATCCGTCCGGGCGGACGCCGGTGTCGAGCTCGCCGGTGGCGCGAAGCTCCTCGAAAAGCGGCGAGCCGGGATACGGCGTCATGATGGAAAACTGCGCCATGTCGAGGTCGAGCGTGGTCGCGAAGCGAATTGTCTCGAGCGATTCCGCGTACGTCTCGCCGGGCAGGCCGAGGATGAACAATCCCTCGATGCGGATATTCGAGTACGTGCGGATCGTCTTGACCGCCTCGGTGACCCGCGAAAGTTCGGACATCTTGTGTACGGCATCGAGCAGGCGCTGCACGCCGGACTCGATACCGAGCGACAGTTCAAAACAGTTGGCCGACGCCATCGCCTGGATGAGCGGCGGCGTGATCAGATTGACGTGCGCGTCGCAGCCCCACTTGAGCGAAAGGCCGCGTCGTTTGATTTCGTCGCAGATCTCGATGACGCGGCGCGGGCGGCCCATGAACAGCGGGTCCATGATGTAGACGTAGGAGGCGCCGTAGTCGCGCTCGAGCATCTCCATCTCGTCCACGACCTTTTCCACGACGTTGTATCGCTGCTTGCGCTTGGCGTGCACAACGCAGAACTCGCAGCGGAACACGCACCCGCGCGAGGTGACCATCGTCTTGCCGTGGTCGCCGTTTTCGGTGACGTAGTTCTGGTTCGAGATTTCCGTGAGGCTATAGAGCTTCTGATTGACAAGGTCGCGAGCCGGATACGGCAGGCGGTCCAGATCCTCGATGACGATCGCGGGCGAGGTCTGCCGCACGACGCCGTTGTCGAGCCAGGAAATGGACGGAATGCCATCGAAGTGCCGGCCGTTCGCGGCCTGACGCAGAACGTCGACAAACGTATCCTCACCTTCGCCGTGGACGACCACGTCGCAACATCCATTCATCAGATATTGATCGGCATAAACCGAGGCATGGACGTTGCCGAGCACGATCAGCACGGAGGGGTCTTCGGCCTTGATCCACCGGCCAAGCTCCCACACGAGCGCGCCGGAACATGTGAGCGTGGAGATGCCGACGGCGTCGGGGCCGATCTCGCGGATGCGGTCCTTGATGCCGTTGACGTCCAGGTCCTCGGCGTGGGCGTCCACGACGTGGACCTCGTAACCCGCCTCGCGCGTCGTGGCGGCAATGTACAGCATGCCGAGCGGCTCGTACTTCTGCACGAACGCCTCGCCGACGCCGAACATCGACTCCATCTCATCGGGCGGATTGACGAACAGGACTTTCTTCATCGGCTCGAGTAACGCTCCTTGTCAAACCAAAGCGACGCCGACGCGTGCGGCCAGCGTACGCCTTGAACCGCGAGTTTGGCCCTATTTGAAGCGGTCAGATTACCTCATTTCGGCACGATTTGGGAACAACGCGCGGCCGATTGATCGGCGAATCGGCGTGGATGCCGCTTTCTGGCCGATTCCTCACAAAATCTCCGGGGTTGTATTCTGCGCTCGCGACCGGTACCAAGGGATGTCGCGAATGAACGACGTTCGATTTTCGCCGGCGTCCCTTGGCGGGACGGGGCGCTTTTGGCCTGCGTGGCCGATGTGATTTGGAGCAAGAAAGTACGACATGTGCGGCATTGCGGGCATTGTCTCGCTGGGTACCCCCATCAGCGAAGACGACCGGCGCGACATTCGCCGGATGACGGAGCTGCTTCGGCATCGCGGTCCGGACACGACGGGGTATTTCGAAAACGAAGACGTGTGTTTCGGCAACACGCGGCTTTCGATCATCGACCTGTCCGACAACGCCGGCCTGCCGATGACGAACGACGATCGCGGGGTGTGCGTCACGTATAATGGAGAGGTAACGAACTTCCGCGAGATCGCGGACGAGTTCGCGCTCGGCGAAAAGTACCCCTTCCATTCCACCTCGGACACGGAGGTCTTTCTCCACCTCTACGAGGAGCTTGGCGTCGAAGCCCTCTCGCGGCTTTCGGGGATGTTCGCCCTGGGCCTGTACGACAAGGCTCGCCGCAAGGTGTTCGTCGTCCGCGATTTTTACGGCATCCGCCCCTTGTTCCACATGACCGCCGGCGACCGCCTGTATTTCGCGTCCGAGATCAAGTGCTTCATGGACCTGCCGCGATTCGACGGCACGCTCGACAACGAGGCCGTCTTTCATTTCCTGTCGCTCGCGTACATGCCCGACGTACACACGCCCTGGGCGCAGGTGCGCGAGTTGCAGGGATCGAACCTGATCGAGATCGACCTGGCCGAAAAGCGGCAGACGCTGCGGCCGTATTACGAGATCCGCTACGCGCCCGACGAGTCGCTGACCGAGGCCGACGTGCGCCCGGAGCTGCACGCGCGCATGCGCGATTCCGTGCGCCGCAACCTGATCTCCGACGCGCCGCTCGGGCTGACGCTTTCGGGGGGCTTCGACACGAGCAGCATCCTGGCGCTTTGCCGCGAGCTTGGCGTCAACCGCGAGGTTCACACGTACTCGATCGTCATGGACGAGCCGAGCTTCGACGAGTCGCACTACCAAAAGATCATGGTGGATTTCGCGCGGCCGATTCACCACGAGATCCGCGTCGGCCCGCAGGACGTCGCCAAAACGCTCGTCCGGCACATGGCGTTCCTGGACGAGCCCAACGGAGACGGCGCGGCGATTCCGTCGTTCCTGCTCGCCGAGCACGCCCGGGAACACGTGCGCGTGCTTTTGTCCGGCGAGGGCGGCGACGAGATTTTCAACGCCTACGAGACGCACATGGCGTTCAAAGCACGGAAACTCTATCGGCGGTACGTGCCGGGGCCGATTCGCATGCTGGCCCGCAAGACGGCTCACGCGCTGCCGGTGTCGATGGAAAAATTGTCTTTCGATTTCGTGGCCAAGCGCTTCACCACCGGCGCGGAAATGAGCGCGCCCGAGGCGCATTTGTACTGGCGCCACGTGCTGACCGACGAGGACAAGCTTCGCCTGATGCCCGGCTCGGAGGCGTATCGGCCGACGCACGCCTTTTTCTCGGACATCTTCGACGCATCCGATTTCAAGTACGGGCTCGACAAGATTTCGCTGGTCGATATCCGGCAATACTTCATTGGCGACCTGATGGTGAAAAACGATCGCATGATGATGGCGCATTCCATCGAGGCGCGCTTTCCGTGGATGGACCGCCTGCTGCTGGAGTACGTCAGCACCATCCCGCCGCATCTGCGAATGAAGGGATTCACGCGGCGCTACGTGCAGAAGCAGGCGATGAAGGGCTCGGTGCCCCGGCGCATCTACCGGCGGCAGAACATGGGCCTGGAGATGCCGCATTCGATCTGGTTTTTCCACGGACTCAAGCCGGTGGTCGATCGCTACTTCACGAAGAAAAACGTCGAGCGGTTCGGCATCTTTTCCTGGCCGGTGCTAAAAGAGCTGCTCGACGATCACTGGGCGAAAAAAAAGGACAACGGCCGCGCGCTGTGGTGCATCCTCATGTACATGATATGGTTTGACCTGTTCGTGGAGAACAAGGATTTCAAGGACTACCTCGCCTGACACGCGCGCGCGATACGACGCGCGCGATACGAACCGCGACCGTGAGGGAGCGGGTTTCCGTCCGGCGATGACCCCCTGCGCCGACCCGGCGCCGGAGGCGCGCCGCCGATCGTGGACGGGCCTTGTCCCTGTCCTCGTCAGCCTCCTGCTGCTCGGCGCTCTGCTGACGCACTTCACCGGCGGCGACCTGCTGGCGCGCGTCTCCGCCGGATGGCTCGTTCTGGCGCTTGCCGCGTCGTTTTTTCTGAACAATCTCGTCGGCGCGCTGAAGTGGCGCGAGGTGCTGCGCCTCTCCCGCATCCAGGCGTCGTATCGCGAACTGTTCCCGCTCTGGTGCGGCCTGCAGACGGCGAGCTTCTTCATGCCGTTTCAAAGCGGGCATCTGCTCTACGTGCTGGCGATCCGGAAGATCAAGAATCTCAATCTTGTCGAAGCGGCGGAGACGATCGCCTACGACAAGTATCTCTCCGCCGTCGGCACGTGCGCGCTCATCGCCGGGGGGCAGTTTCTTTTGCCGGCCGGTTGGCCGTGGCCGCGCCTTCTCGTCGGCGGCGCGGCGGGCGCGTTCGTCATCGCGTTCTTTTTCGATACCCGCATCCTGCGCCTGGCCGGCCGCATCGAATGGATCGCGCGGCGCTCGCGCCTTGTCGGGCACGACGCGAGCGTTGCGCAAAAGTTGCGGCTGCTGGCGCTGGCGGTCGTTTATCAGAGCTCGGATGTGGTGACGTTCTACCTCGCGTTTCGCGCGATGGCGATTCCGGTCGATACGGCCGTCGCCGTCGGCGCGTTTCCGCTGGTGCTTCTTCTCAGCTACGTCCCGATCACCTTCAGCGGCATCGGCGCGCGCGAGGCTCTGATCGTCCTTCTGATCGGCCGCGCGCTGTCGTTTGACGAGTCCGTCGCCTCGGGGATTTTTGTCGACCTCGTGGAATACGTCTGGCCCGCGCTCGCGGGCGTCGTTTTCGTGCGCGGCCTGCTGAGGCTTTTGCCGAGGCGCGCGGAGGGATCGGCATGATCCGCCGGCGCAGACCCAATTCCGCCGAGCGCATATTTTTCAAGATCGACGCGTTATGAAAGAAAAAGGGAAGCCGCTGAAAGCGGCCTGATATTCGGCGTCACGGGCGATGAGGCGGCGTTCGATGGCGACGATTTCACTGCGGTCGACGACCAGAAATCGCCGGATGAACGTCGTCGGGGTCGTACAGCCCGTGCGCCGCCCGTATTCTGACCGCAACATCGGCGCGTTCAACGTGGAATTCGAATATTTACTCGAATACGCCCATTCCACAATGTTCGGTCAGACAATTGCTTTTACATGTCAAGAAAGGTGGCGCTAGGTCATTCGGCCCTCTTTCGCACGATTTATTGGCGGCGCAGGCGCAACCGCAGTTTAAATACGCGTTGTAACAGTCCGCGGACTGCTGCAGCGCCAAATTGTCCATGCACGAGTCGAAATGAAACGAGTTGGAATCGGTTCCCATGTTTTGACATCTGGCGTATTTTGCGCAGAATTCTTCCTCCATACAGGAAGGCTCACCCGTTTCATTGTCCGAGTCATCATCGTCGTCGTCGCCGCACGACGCCACGATAATTGACGCGGCGAAACCGCAGACGAGAAAAACCAGAGCACCGACGAATCGAATTCCCATTTTTTCGACCTCCAAAATAAGTCTTGACCAAATTACAGCAATAGGTTTCGCATAACCATACGAAAATGCTATACAAAATCTTAAATTGGTTAATCGATTATCAGGCGATATGAGGATGAGGCGACGAAAAGCCGGTGCGTACCGTGAGAGCGCGGCCGTGGCGGTCCTCCTCGCGTTCGCCCTCATCGAAGGCGCCGCGCGGGTGGTCGCGGCGCGGCCGGGGCTCGATCCGCGCGCGATCATCGAGGAGAACACGCGCGTTCCCTTCGAGGCGTTCGAGGAGCGCGAAAACACGCTCGGCCTGCGTGCGGCGGAGATGTACGAGCTGCTCGGCCGGCCGGGAAAGCGCGTGCTGTGCATCGGCGATTCGACGACGTGGGGATTCGGCCTTGACCCCGGCAAGGCGTGGCCCGCGCGCCTGGAGGCGATTCTCAACGAGCGAAGCGCCGACAGCGTGCTTGTTCTGAACGCCGGGCGGCCCGGCTGGGCGACGCACAGCGCGCGCGCGGAGATCGTCGAGCAGCGCGGATTGATCGAACGCTTTGAGCCCGAGATTGTGGTGATCGGCCTGGGGTGGAACGACATCTCGTTCGTGCGCGAGGGCGTGGAGATGACGGCCTTTCGCGTGTGGCGGCATCGCGCGCGGTCGTTAATGATCGACCGCATCCGCTTTCTGACCTTTTTCGAAGCCGCGACGCAGGAGTGGCACGACGCGCGCCACCGCGCCCGCTACGAGCGCTATCCCGTCATCCCCGATCACCCGGACGTGGAGGGGTACGCCGAAGGGCTGACCGAGTTCATCCGCGCGGTGCGCGCGCGATCGCCCGCGCGGATTCTCGTGCTGGGGCAGCCCGCCGCGCCGGGGAAGATCGGATTGTTCGTCCGCAACTTCCAATCCAACGAAGCGATGGAGAGCTTTTATCTGCACAAGTCGATCATCGCTCGCGCGCGGACGATCGCGGCCGACGAGGGCGCGGCGTTCGCGGATCTCGCGCCCGTGCTCGAAGCCGCGGGCGGCGACGATCTCTTTCTCGAATTGATGCACCCCAACGCCGCGGGGTACGAGGTGTGGGCGCGCCATCTGGCCGAGCGATTCGTCGCCGAGGGGTGGGCGCCATGACGCGAGCGCTTATCGTTTCAATCGCGATTCTCGCCGCGGCGATCGCCCTCGCGGATGACGCGCCGGTCGATATGATCGCCGTTCCCGCCGGAGCGTTCACGATGGGAAGCGAGCGCAATCCGGACGAGCAGCCCGTGCATCGCGTCCATCTTGCGGCGTTTCGCATCGACCGCACGGAGGTGACGCAAGCCGAATTCGCGCGCTTTCTAAACGAGATCGGCGATCACGAAACCGGGTGCGGCGGGCGGCGGTGCGTGACGATCGAGAGCGAACACCCGCGCGCCGTGATCACGAGGTCGGCGGACGGCTATGCGGCCCACGAGCGTTTTGCGAATCACCCGGCCACGTTCGTCACCTGGCACGGCGCGTCGGCGTATTGCGCAAGCCGGCAAAAGCGCCTGCCGACGGAGGCCGAGTGGGAAAAGGCCGCGCGCGGCGACGCGGACCCGGCGTTTTATCCGTGGGGCGAGGAGAACGATGCGGCGCGCGTGGTCGACGCCGATACGCGATACGGCGGCCGGCAGCGCACCCGGACGGTCGGTTCATTTCCGGCGAACGCGAGCCCCTTTGGCGCGCTCGACATGGCGGGCAACGTGATGGAGTGGGTGAGCGACGCGTATCGATCGGACTGCTACGCGCGCCATGCGAAAGAGAATCCCGTTTGCGTCACGGATCCCGAAACCGGCGCGCCTCGCGTCCTGCGCGGCGGGTCGTTCTACAACAATCTCGACGGGTTGAAGGTCGGAAAGCGCTATCACGACCTTCCCGACGCATCGCAGGGAAATTACGGATTCCGGTGCGCGGCGTCGCCGTGAACGCGAGCGGCGGTCATTCGTCCTCGTCCAGATCCGGCCAGCGCTCCGCGATCGGGAAGGACCAGCGCGCCTCGGCCTCCTTTCGCGTGAGCGGCCGGCCGAGGTTCCAGATCTCGCGGGCCGTGGGGTGGATTTCGACACCGACAAACGGGATATCGCCGGGCAGCTTTTCGTCGGGCAGGCCGTCGCGATCGCGGTCGCCGGACCGAACGACAACCGTCCCCCTGTCGCGCACCTCCCAATAATTCACGATGCCGTCGTTGTTGTGATCGCCAAGGTGCATGTAATCGCGCCCCTTGACGTCGATGAGCGCCCAGACCTCCCAGTGGCTGTCCTGGTTGTCGTCGTCCTTGCGCTCCACCAGCACCTCGTTGATGCGCTTCTCGTAGTGGTCGGGCACGCCGTCTCCGTTTTTGTCGGACAACGTCTCGACGATCTTCGGCTCGCGTTTGTAAACGAGAAGTCGCCCCAGGCCTTCGGGATAGTCAAATCGCCCGACGAGGCGAAAATGGTTTCGGCGGGTCTTGAAATAACGAATCACCTCGAGCGCGGGACGCGGGTTTTCCCAGGTGGGGTAGTTGATGTACTGGACGTCCTCCTCCCACATCGAGTGCAACACGACGATCCCCGAATTCGCGAAGTACAGCTTCATGTCCGCTAGCCGGCTGACGCCCGCGATCGCCGCGCCGATGCCCATGCGGGCGATGAGGTTGTCGACGCGGGCGTAAGGATTGCGTTCGCGGAGGCGGTAACCAAGCGCTTCGGTGTAGGGCGAGTTGATCAGAAGGACGACCGGGCGATCGGTCTCATTTTGTTCGATGATGAAGTCGGCGAGCTTTTCCGTGGACCAAAAGAGCGTTCGAGCCCGCGGCATGCCCCGACGCTGCAGGCGCGCGTGGAAATCGTCGAAATCGAAGGCGTCTTGCGGAAGCGACGCGAGATGAAGGCCGAATCCCGCCGCCGCCGATGCCAGCACGCCCGCCGCGCTCACCGCCGCGAAGACGCGCGAGCGATTCTCGCATAAGCGCGCGAAGCCGGCGGTGATCGCCACCCCGATCGCGGGAAGGATCGGAAGAAGGTAGCGCGCGGAAAGCTCCGGCTGATACCAGTCGATGGCCAGAAGCGGAATCGCCGGCCAGACGGCAAGGCACGCCCATTCGCGAGATTTGCGCGCTGCGAGAAGACCGCCGAACGCAAGCGCCGTCAGGATCGGACCGGCGGCGCTTTGGTAGAACAACTTCGGGTAATAGAAAATGCGGTACTGCACATCGCCCGATTCCTTGATGACAAAGGTGTGCATCGCCTGCCAGTAATCGAGAAAACCCGGCAGGATCGGGATGTAATACGCGAGCGGCACGACGCCGCCGGCGACGGCAAACAAGGCCAGGTGACGCCGGACGACGGCACGCTGTTCGGCGGCGGTTATCCAACTCCACATCAAATACACGGCAAGCGGCGGGCCGACGTAAACGACAAACGTCTGCTTGACGAGCATGCCGGCGGTGACGCACAGCGCGAGGCCGAGCACCGCGGGGCGGCGGGTAAAACCGTCCGAGGCGAAAAGCACGGCCATGAAGCACGCCGTGAGCGCCGCCAGCGGCAGGTCGGGCATGTAGATGCGCGAAAAGGCGTCCAGGTGCGGAACGAAAAGTGCGAGCGCCGCCGCGAGAAGCCCCGCCATGTCGCCCGCCATGCGGCGCGCGATGAAAAACGTCGCTACCAGCAGTAGCGCCAGATAAACGGCCAGCGAAAATTCCGCCGCCTTGGAGTGGTCGATCGAAAGCAGAAACGGCAGCGCCGTCAGGTGGATGAGCGGCGGGTAGTCCCAGGGAACGATCGAATCGAGAAAGGCCGTCAGCGCCACGCCGGGACGCGCGCCGGCCACGGCCTCGGCCAGATAGCCGGAGATGGCCGCCAGGTTGGCAGGGTCATAAACCGGCGGG
This sequence comes from bacterium, assembly GCA_019912885.1. NCBI lineage: Bacteria > bacterium. The sequence goes on along the minus strand of JAIOHV010000150.1, from coordinate 9,313 downwards.
ATTCGGTCGGTCAGAAGTACGGAAAAAAAGCGAACCCATCCGAGCCCGACGATCAGCAAAAGAGCAAGCGCGACAAGACGCCGGCGATGGGGGCGCGGGTCCATGATTTCGAACCTTGCGGCGGATCGGCGCACGCGTGTCAATGCGTCCGCGCGCCCCGCCGCGTCGATTCGGCCATGTCTTCCGCGGGCGCATGGCCAACTTACGCACAACGACGAAACTTTCGGCGATCTTTGAAAATATCGTCCGCGCTGTCAAATTTCGCTGACGGCGCGGGGCCTGCCCGTTGTCGCCGGCCGCGCTATTCCCCCGCGTCGCTTTCCTCGCCCGTATTCCTGATGTGAAACGGGTAGTAATCGAGCGGATTGAACGGCACGTCCTCGATGGGCAGCACGCCGGTCAGGCGAACGTCGCCGTCGGTGCGCCGGCGGACCGGCATTTCGAGAAGGACGCCGTCGGGCGTCGATACGGCGGCGACGATCGGGGTCAGCGGGTTTCGGCCGGACGGGCGAACGACGACGCCGACCTCGCCGTTCGACAACGTGACGACAAGGCCCGGCGGATACACGCCGAGTGACGCGATGAGCTGGTCGAGCAGAGGCGCTTCGCCGGTCCCCCGATATTCCTCGCGCAGCCGGGCGAAGGCGTCCCGGGGCAGGAGCGGATTTCGATGGCCGGTGTTGCCGATCAGCGAGTCAAACGCCTCCGCGACGCGCACCAGGCGCGTGACGAGATTGATCTCCCAGTTCCCGTCAGCGGGCGGATAACCGTTTTTCCCGCCGATGTGATGCTCGAACGCCACGACGACGGCGAGCTTGTCGAGCTCGATGACGCGGTCGAGGATGTCCGCGGAGATGAGCGGATGCCGTTTCATCACCTCGAATTCCTCCGGCGACAGCTCGCCGCCGCGATCGACAAGCGGCTGGCCCTCGTGCCCCTTGCCGAGGTCATAAAGAAGCGCGATGCGGACAAACTCCGCGACCTGCGTCGGCTCGGAAAACACGGTCGCGGCGACGCGCCCGCCGAAGATCGCCACGTTGACCGCGTGCCGATACGAATATTCGTCCTGCCGGCACGCGACCGCGAGCGCGGTGAGGTCGTTCGGGTGTTTGAGCAGAATCTCGGCGAGATTCTTCGAGATGCGGTTCAAGTCGCGCAGGTTGATGTGCTCCGGCCGCGTCGTGCCGGTCATCATGTCGGCGACGAACATGGCGGCGTAGGCGTAAACGCGGCGCGCGTCGGGAATCATGCGGTCATCGATTTTGACGCGGATGCTCTGCACCAGACCGCCGCCTTCGTCCTCCTCCTCGCGTTCGCCGCTTTTGGGCGCCTCGTCCACGAGCGGCGGCTCGATGACGATGCCGGTGACGTTCGCCGCGGCGAGCGCGTCCACGAGCCACTCACGCCTTTTGTCGCGCCCGGTCATCTGCCCGAGAGCGGCGACGAACTCGACGACCTGCCGCAGATCGACGCCCTCTAGGAACGTCAGCCCGCCGATCTCGAGGCGGCGCAGGAGCGCGTGGAATTCGCCGCCGGAGGCGCCCACCTCGTAGATCGGGAGCTGATAGACGAGAAAGCGGCGCAGCCCGACGTCGATCGTCACCATGCGGCGGTTGATGAACAAGGCGCGCACGCGCTGCAAAAGGTCGCGCGACGCGGAGATCGCCAGGCGATGTTCGCGCGTGTACAGGCGGTAGATGCCGCTGGCGTAGCCGATCGTCTCGATCAGCGCGGACGCAAGCTTGATCATCTCCGCCGCTTCGTCGGTGATGCGGCGGAAGCGCTCCTGGCCGGCGCGGCGCGTGCGGGCGCTCGCCGCGGGCGGGCTTGCCGGGATGCGGGTTTGCGTCGAGTTCATTTGAACAACCGGTAGATCCCTTTCCCCGCGACGCGCCGGTACAGGCGGATGTACGATTTCGACGACGCGTCGCCCGTGACGCACGCATACGCGTGGAGCGCGGCCAGGCGCAACTCGTGCGGTTCGGCGCGGCCGACGATGAGCGGCCCCTTGGCGACGCGCTTCAGAAGCGGCGCGGCGCCGGCGGCGCGCATCCGGCCAAGGCCATACGCGGCGAGAACGCGCTCGGCCACGGTGGCGTCCTTTCCCGGCTTGCCGACGAGCCCCGCGAAGACCGGCGCCGCCGTCTGCGGAAGTTCGCCGCGAACGAGCTCGAGCAATGCGATCATGCGGATGGCCGGCCGCTCCGAGGCCACGAGCCGGAGGATCGCCGGCGCGCAGGCCTCGCCGCGCAACACGACGAAAAGGCGCAGCGCCGCCGCCAGGTGGCGCGGCCGAAAATCCCGGTGCGCGGGGTCCACGCGCAAGGCAAGCGCGTTGGCCGCGTCCTGTCGGACCGGCTCGAGAATTTCGGCCATCAGCGGAGCGTTCGGCATGCGGGCGTCGAGATAACAGCGTTCGATGATTTCGGCGACGGCCGGGACGTCAAGGCGCGTCAGAAGCGGCAGGAGGCGCTGGATCGTTTCGCGCTGTTCCGCGTTCTCGATATTGGTCAGCCGGGAAATCAGGTTTCCGTACAGATCGCCCCAAAGACGCCGAGCCTCGCCGGCGACGGGCCTTGGCGCTTCGATCGCGTCGAGCGCGGCCCAGAGCCTTTCGAGAAACGCCACGACATCCGCCGGCCGGTGCGTCGCGAGGCGCTGCAACTGCTCGAAAAACGTGCGCACGAGCGAGGCAAGCCGCTCGTTGTCGGATTCGTTCCGGATCATCACGAGAAGCGCGTTGACGTAACCGCGCTCGATGTGCGCTTGCAGGTTGTGCTGCAATCCGTCCAGCGCTCGCTCCACCGCCTTGCGGTGGGAGCGGTCGGCCAGCGCCTCCCACGCGCGATCGTCCGGCGGGGCGGCGCCGTCTTCCTTGCGCCCGAGCATGAACCGCCCCAGGCGCGCGTAATCCGAAATCGCGCGTCGGCCGCCGTCAGCGGCGTGTTCGCCGGCGAAGGCCTCGACGTGCTCTTGCATATCGCGCCATTCGGCGCCGGTGAGCGCGACGCGCGCGAGAATCGCCTCTCCGTCTTCCTCCGCGTCGATTTCGACGATCGCCCGCGCCCACTCCTTCGGCGAAAACGCGAAGACGTCCGCGCCCGTGAGATGCACGCCCTCGGCGCGCAGGCGGAGGATCTCCGAGAGCACCGCGACGCGGACCTCGTCGCCGATCAGCATCAGCGCCTCGGAAATCTTCTCGCGGATCGACTCGGGCTCGCGCTGTGAGCCGAAGATCATCGAGCCCTCCGTGCGGCGCACCACGCGGATCAGCTCGCGAGGGTCCACCATCGGCCCTTCGTCGGTGTCCACGGTCGCGAGTTCCAGAAGCAGCCTCGCCAGCACGCGCGGATTGAGGAGCAGCTCGACCAGTTGCGTCTTCTCGGAACGCAGGAGGTTCTTGTGCCCCATTTCGAGATCGGCGGAACGGTCCTCCACGAGCCGGTAACGCACCGGCTGCGGCCCCTTCATGTAAGCGACCACCTCGTCCAGGTCCATGCCGGTCATCCGCACGGCCTTCTGCCAGGACTGGGCGTCCGCCTCGCCGGTCTGCGTCGGCGCGAAGCCGGTCAGTTCGCCGACGGAAATGTTTTCGACGGCGTGGTCCTCGCGCAAGACGACCGTGGGGCCGCCCCGGTCGCGCAATTCGATCGGGCTCAGATTCAATACATGCGCGATCGCGGCGATCTCCTTGTTCGTCACGTTCTTGTGAAACGCGACGCGCCGGATCATGCGTTCCAGCAGCACGTCCACGAGATCGGCCACGAGCGGATGCCGGCTTTTGATCTGGAGGTCGCCGATGTAGAGCCGCTCGCGCACGATGACAAGCGCCAGCGGGTTCGCGATCTCGAAGCATTGGTCGAGCGCCTCGCGGAAGCGGGCGAGGTTGTCGCGCGTCGTGTCGTTCTCCGCGGTGAAGAGGCGATACGACTGCCGCAAGACGCCGAAGCGCTGGATGAACGTCGTGACGAGCGCGTCGTATTCCTTCGCGCGCGGCGTCTCTTCCGGTGTTTCGACGGGGATTTCGGTTTCCGTCATAACGGATCCGGATCCTTAAGCGCGCGGCGAACGCTTGTCCCCGGGCGGCCGGGCGCGCTCGAAGGCGGCCGGCCCGGCAGCGCCACGTCCGCGTTCGGCATCATGGTGGGCGCCGCGTCCGGCGGAATCATGGTGGGATCGTCGGGTTTGACCGCCGGCGCGGATCGGCGCGGCGATCGCTCCGGGAGCGCCTCGACGGGATCGTCGATCGTCGTTCGTTTCACAAGCCGCCGTGGCCGGCCCGATGCGGCGGCGCCCGGCGCGGGGCTCCGGCGGTCTTCTCCGATCGCCCGCGCGAACAGGCGCACGCCGTCTTCCTTGCGGCCCAGTTCGAACAGCGAAAGGCTCTTGTTCAATAACTCGTCGGCCGATTCGGGATCGGCCCGGAGCGCGCCCGGATCGGTCCACGAAACGTCGCCCCCCACTTCGCGAAAAACCTCCGCAAGCGCGCCGAACAGCTCGGCGAAATCGGCGTACCGTGCCTCGGGCTCCTTGCGAACGCACTTGAGAACGATGCGATCGAGCCGCGGCGGGATGTCGCTGACAGTCTCCGAGGGCGGCGCGGGGATGCCGGTGAAATGCGCGGCCTTGATATCGCGCAGCTTGTCGCCGCGAAAGAGTGGCTTGCCGGTGAGCACTTCATGCAGCACGCACCCGAACGAATACACGTCGCTTCGAAGATCGGCCTCGCTCGAATCGCGCCACTGTTCGGGCGCCATGTAACGCGGCGTGCCCACGATGGTGCCCGCTTGCGACAGATCGCTGTCCGAGGAAATCCGCTGAAAGCGCGTGCGATCCAGCGCGTCGCCCTGGCCGTCGGGCATTGCCTTGGATAGCCCGAAATCGGTGATTTTCACGCGGAGCCGATGGTTCACGAGGATGTTTTGCGGCTTCACGTCCCGATGCGCGAAACGCAGCCCGCGCGCCTCGAAAAACCGCTGCGCGCGCACCATGCCGTTGCAGAACTGAAGCGCGAAATTGAGCGCGACGGTGACGGGCAGCGCGCCGCCCCGGATCCAACTCGAAAGATCGACGCCGCGATCCTTCGCGCCCTCGACGAATTCCATGAAAATGAACGGGAATCCGCCGATGCGTTTGACGTAGAGCGCCTGCAGGATGTTGGGATGTTTGCCGAGCTCCACCCAGAGGATTGCCTCGTTATAGAAACGCGCCGACGCGCCGGGGACCTTGTGCAACTCGGGCAAAAGCGTTTTCGCGGCCACGCGCACGGGGCGGCCGCCGGCTCGTGTGTCCTCGCACAGGTACACGATCCCCATGCCCCCGCGCCGCACGTCGAAGACGAGGTAGCGCTCGTCGATCAGATCGCCTTTTTCGTACATGCGCCGAACCTATTTTTGCTCGTCGTCGCCGGACTCGGGCGGCGGGAGAGGCTTGCCGGTCGCCAGCGCGCGCTCGACCGCCTGGAAATACCGTTCGATCTTCTTGCGCACGATCTCGTAGCGCAGCCCCGCCTGCCCCTGCAGAATCTCGTATTCCTGATCGATGGACACATCGCTCATGGATCCCGCCCCGCTCGATGCGATGGTATAACAACTGATATCTATCGCGGGTACGATCAAAATAAGCAAGTTGACGGCGGTCAATTCCGCACGATCGCCATTGGCGAGCCCCGAGTTCGCGCCGCCTCTTTGATTTCCACGCCTTGGGGGACATAGTTCGGTGTATGCGAAACGGACGCCCGATTCTTGCCGCTCTGCTGATCGCGGCGCTGATGCTTTGCGTTTCGTGTTCGTGCGCGGATAGCGACGACGACGACGCGGACGGTGACGACGCGGCGAAAGACGATGCGGATGACGACCACTCGATCGACGACGATGAATCGGACGACGACACGGCGCCGGACGACGACGCGGACGATGACGACGACGACGACGATACCGGCGACGACGACACGTCGGACGATGACACCGGCGATGACGACGACGACGCCTGCGGCGCGTGGCATGCGCAAACGGCGTGGCCCACCGAAGGTTATCTGCTCGCGTTCAACGCGGTCGGGCAGTTCTTCTACACGTGGGTTACGGGTGCGGAAGGCGTCGCGCACATCGAGTCGTGGCTCGCAAGCGCGCCGTCGGCCGACACGCTCGGCATCCCCGGCGGGCCGATCGAACTCGACGCGACGCACAACCCCGGCTACGCGTACCGCCACGACCCGGACGGCGTGACCTTCGGCGACGTGTGGATCGAGCTGTGCGACGCCGCGCCGTGTTACGTGGAGCAGGACGCCGCCGGCTGGCTCGCGAATCCGACGACGTGGTGCCCCTGGGCCGCGCGCGTGAAACTCGTGTGGGATTGCACCGGCGGCGGCCCGGACTGCGGCGCGCCGGTGTTCGTGTCGATCTTTTAAACAGGTCCGCGATCGTGTGAAATCGGCTCACTTTATGTGTAGCAATCGTGCACAAATTATGAGACGATTCTGTGCGGAGGTGAATATGAGGACCAACGTGACGCTCGACGAATCGCTCGTGAGGGAACTGCAAAAGCTGTCCGGCGCCAAAACGAAAACCGCCGCGGTGACGCAGGCCGTCGAGGAGCAGATTCGGCGCGCGAAGTTAAAAAAACTCGTGAGCTTGTTTGGCCACATCCAGGTGGACGAGGAAGGCCTGAAACGACAAGCGAAGGCCGACGCGGAACGCGATCGGCTGATATCGGGGAAGCGGGGGAGGCGTGGGCGCTGATATTGAAGGTGTTTTTATCGACACGTCGGCCTGGATCGATGCGTTTCGCGATGAAAACTCCGCCGCGGCGGCCACGATTGGCCATTTGACCCAGCAGGGGCAAGCGCTGACCGGCGGACCCGTCCTGTTCGAGATTCTCCGCGGGCTGCGGCCCGACGAACGACGTCGCGTCGTGCCGCTTCTGGATGCGATTCCGCGATTGCCATTTACCGAAAAGGATTGGACCGAGGCGGGTGCGCTTGATATGCGCTTGCGAAGTCGGGGCACGACGTTGCCGCGCCTGGATGTGTTGATAGCGCATATTTGCCTTAAAAACGCGCTCCCGATTTACACGCCGGATCGTCATTTCGATGCGGTGCCGGGGCTCGCGTTGTACAGGTCGCCGTTGCACCGTCAATGAGGTTTTGTACGTTGTGAAAAGTCAGAGCGGCGCACGAAAATTCGGCATGTTCTGGGTGTTCACCCTTTCCATTCTGGTTTGCGCCCTCGGCTCCTGCTCGTGCGGCGACGATGACGACGACGATGCGTCGCCCGACGACGATGTATCCGACGACGATGCCAGCGATGACGACACGGACGATGACCCTGCCAACGGCGGGGACGACGACAGCGGCGACGACGATTCGGCGGACGACGATATCGACGACGACGCCGACGACGACACGGCTGACGTGTTGCCAACGCAGGACCCCGTCGAACCGGGCGAGGACGTGCTTCCCGCGGCCGTCGAGTCGTGCGCGATCATCGGCGAGACGCAGTGCGTCGGAGGACTCGTGCACGAGTGCGCGATTTACGATTCCGGCGCGGGCGATTTCGCCGACGATCCGCCGGCGCTTCTCGAACAGGTGTTCTACCTCGATCGCTACCACGATCTTTACCTGCGTTCCGACAATTCCGGCCTGACGTTCCGCACCACGTCGAGCATGGCGCCGGGCACGCCGGAGTCCGTCTGGGCCGATCCCGCGAACTTCGAAACCTGGCGCGACTGGGGCGACGGCGCATTTTACATGGGCATGTATCTGTCCGCCGCGGCGCTGCGCTACGCCTCCACCGGCACCGGCGCGGACTACGCGCGCATGGTCGATCTGCTGAACAAGCAACTCGTCAACTGGCGCGCGACCGGCGTTCCGGGATACATGTTCCGCTCCATCGCCGCGATGCTCGAGGACGGCGTGCCGATTCCGCACGGCCATCCCGAGTACAACCTGCGCGAGTACAAGACGCGATCGAACCACGTGCTCTACGAGCTTTCCGGCGCGGCGCTTGCGCACCTGCCCGCGTACTACGCCGGCGGGGTGACGATCGACGACACGTTCTACCCCACCACGCCGCTCGCGGAGGGATCGCCGAGCCTCGATGCGTTTTCCGGCGCGATCGCGGGCCTGGAACGCGCGTGGGCGCTGCTCGGTCCGGCCGATCAGGCGCTCAAGGACGAGATCGCGGAAAACGTCGCGTGCAGCCTCACGCGCCTTCGCAAGATGCGCATCACGAACCTGTCGCAAAACGCGCTCGTGAAGCTCGCGCTCGAATACCTCACGTCATCCGGCGGCCTGCACCCGGACCCGGACGACATCGACTTGACGACAATCGACACGATGATCGGCTACGTGCAGGAGGCGATTCCGCCGGGCGCGCCGGGCGATTTCGAGTTCGGCTGCCCGGCCGATCTGCCGTTTGAGGTCGATCCGAAATACGACTGGGACGCCGCCGATCCGATCACGCTCGTTCGTCTTCTGGATTTCGCGAACGCGATGTCCGGCCAGGGCGATCGCCCGATCGACTTCACCTACTTCGTCTCGCACCGCGGCGGCGACGTGGCGTATCTGCTCAACTACGCGATCTTCGCGTATCACGCGACGGGCGAGGATCAATACCGCCGCTTCATCCGCGAAGGCCTCATCGAGGAAATCGACGGATACGCGATCCTGCAAACGCTCGGATCGTTCTTCATGCCGCCGTTTTGCGGCGACTGGATCGGCGGCGATCTCATCCACCCCATCGTCTCGCTCGCGCTGCAAATGCTCGGCGACGATCCGCTTGCGGACGAATTGCGCCGCGCGGCCAAGGAGGAACTGAAGGACAAGCTGCTCGCCAACGACGGCAACGCGTATTTCGGCATCACCTACGGCGCGGCGCTGGCCGAGCTCGATGATCCGGGCGCGTTCGACGCGGGCCTTGCGGATTACGTCGATTGGGCGGCGGACGAGCTGCGTGCGTATCGGATAAGCGAAGCGTATCCGCTCGACCCAAAACGCACCTACACGCACGACTACATCGCGAACCCGCTGCCCGATCCGGACTTTGCGCCCGTCTCCCCGACGCAGGCCGACATCGACGCGTGCGAGGCGGGGCTCGAGCTATTCGGCTACACGATCATCCCCGGCCCGGGCATCCACCCGGACTTTCAACAGATCTCCGCGAACCCGCTGCCGGTCGGCCTGCGCGTCGCGCACGACCTCATCTGGCACTTTTCGCCCTTCAACCTCGCCCGCGACTACGGCTCGGCGCACGGCCGCAACCATTTCATCCACGCCGACCTCACGCTCCCTTTCTGGCTCGCGCGCGTGGAGGGACTG